>DAOVFR010000040.1 GCA_030672805.1 Candidatus Krumholzibacteriota bacterium | reverse complement strand
TGGTTCCTGTATTACTGGAACCTGCTCGGGTACCGGTTCTGAAGGGTCGAACGACGGCCCGCACCGGTCACAGGGGGTGTCTCCGGGGAAACCCGCGCCGGGCACAGGGGTGTCTCCGGGGAAACCCGCGCCGGTCACAGGGATGTGTCCCCGGGGAGATCAGCGCCAGTCACAGGGGTGTGACGGGCGGCTCCCGTCCGGCCAACAAGCCTTTGACCCGGGCAGGCCCACCTGATATTTTATACAGTAAGTTGGGATGCTTTGGGTTCAGCCGGCCGGCAGCTTCCCCGCCGTGCTTACCCTCTATAAGGAGGCTCGCAATGACGACATTTACGAGGCGTGCCTGGATCGGTCTTTCCCTGTGCCTCTTCACGATGACGTGCTTCTCGTGCAGCGATGATTCGACCGGACCCCGGCCGGAGAACGGCCTTTCATTCGGATGGAAGCTGGTCAGCACGGGTGAATCCTTCAACGCGGTGTGGGGAAGCTCGGAACACAGCGTGTATGCAGTCAGCAATCACGGCTTCATCTTCCACCACGACGGCACGTCCTGGACCGCGATGCCCTCCGGCACCATAAGCGACCTGCTGGATATCTGGGGGACCTCCGACAGCGACATCTTCGCCGTCGGGCAGAGCGGCGGGATACTTCATTACAACGGGTCGCGGTGGAGCGGCATGACCAGTCCAGTCAACGTTGAGCTCAGCGCCGTCTGGGGCACGTCCGGCAACAATGTCTACGCGGCCGGCCAGTTCGGCATCGTCGTCCACTACGACGGCACATCATGGAACCCCGATACGCTGGATGTTACGACACGCTTCAGGGGCATATGGGGCACCTCTCCCGACAACGTCTTCGTCGTCGGGTACCTCGGCGCAACTTTCCAGTACAACGGATTGACCTGGATCGAGCGGAACGTCGGCGCGGGAGAGTACCTCGAGTGCATATGGGGAACTTCCACCTCGGAAATATACACCGCGGGACGGAACGGCAGCATCTTCCGCTTCAACGGCCTGGCCTGGATGGATGTGGAAAGCGGTGTGAGTTCCGATTTCTTCGGGATCTGGGGGAGTACGTCCACGGATATATACGCAGTTGGCGAGAGCGGCCAAGTACGCCGTTACGACGGATCGGTCTGGTCCAGCATGCCGAGCGAAATGACCGGCCACCTGCACGATGTATGGGGCAGCTCGGGGACCGACGTATTTACCGTCGGCGGCGGCGGGACGATCATGCACAGCGACAGCCTCCAGCTGAGCTTGCTGATGGCCGGAACGCACCAGCGCCTGAATGACGTCTGGGGATACACGGATAACGCTATTGCCGCCGTCGGCAACTTCGGCGCCATCCTGGAGAACAACGGAACCGGCTGGTGGCGGAAGGACTCCCCGACACAGCAGAATCTCAACGGCATCCACGGAGTGTCGGAATCAGACATCCTCGCCGTCGGCAATAACGGGATCGTGCTTTCATTCAACGGAAGCACGTGGGACGTGATGAGGGACGACCTCGGCGTCAACCTGAGGGATATCTGGTGCGTCTCGCCGGACACGTTCTACATTGTCGGCGAGAGCGACTTCATCCATTACTACCGCGGGACGACTTGGGGCCAGATGCCGAACCCGGCGCAGCTGAGCCTCTACTCGATCTGGGGAAGCTCCACCGACACGCTGTACGCCGTCGGCGAGAACGGAGTCGTCATCCGGTACGACGGCGGCTCATGGACAACGATGACGAGCAACACACCGGAGGACCTGTTCTCGGTCTGGGGCGGCTCGTGGAACGATATCTTCGCCGTCGGCTCGGATGGCACGATCATCCACTACAACGGCGCCACGTGGAACCTGATGCCCGCGGGAGGCAGCTATGATCTCCGGTGCGTCTGGGGCAGCTCCGGCGGAAACGTCTTCGCGGCTGGACCGTGCGGAGTCATCCTGCGCTACGACGGCAGCACGTGGAACGAGACATCGGGCGTTCCGGCCGTCTTTCTGTACGGGATCTGGGGCAGTTCTGCGCGGGACGTCTACGCGGTCGGCAGCGACGGTGCGGTCCTGCAATACTATGAAAAATAGCGCCGATACGGCGCGCTTCCCCCAGAGAGACGGGAACACGCCCAAATTTGATTGTAATTTGGTCCCTATCTTGCTAATTTACTGAATCATTGCACACACAATATGATCAACGTATCAGAGCAACCGACAGACAAGCACAACGCAGACGGATTTCAAGGAGGACCCGTTGAACAACAAGCAGAAAATCAAGGACTTTATCATAGAAACCTTTCTGTTCGGGTCGAATGACAACTCGCTCGGGGATGAGGATTCTTTCCTCGAGACGGGGATCATCGATTCCACGGGGGTGCTCGAGCTGGTCTCCTTCGTGGAAGAAGAATTCGAGATCGAGGTCAGGGACGAGGAACTGGTTCCCGAGAACTTTGATTCACTCAACAAACTTGCGGAATACGTCGGGCGCAAGAGCGGTGTGGCCCAGTAACGGGGTCCACGCCACCGGCTCCTCATTGAATTCTCTACAATACCCATGCTGATCCAGGGATTTCTAGAAAGAAGCGCAGAGCGGCTTCCCGACAAGGAAGCCATCATAGCCGGCTCGAATCGCCTCACGTTCGGTGAGATCGACGCCACGGCCAACAGGCTCGCCCATGCCCTGACCGGCATGGGCATCGAGTACGGCGACAGGGTGGCCGTTCTGCACGACAACACCTCCGAGACGGTCGTCGCGATCTGGGCGGTGCTGAAGGCCGGCGGGGTCTTCCTCGCGATCAATCCCACGACGAAGCCCCGGAAGACCGCCTACATCATGAACAACTGCAGGACCTCCTGTCTTATCACCCACACGAGCAAGTGGAAAACGGTGCGCGAGACGATCTCGCTGGTCCCATCACTCAAAAGCGTCGTTGTGGCGGGAAAGGCCGGTCCCGGGCTGTGGGACTCACTTCCCTCCTCCCCCCCGGTCTATCCGTGGGACCAGGCGCTTGCAGGCAAACCAGAGACGCGGCCCCGGATCCGGACGATCGACATCGACCTGGCCGCGCTGATCTATACGTCCGGCACTACGGGCAACCCGAAGGGCGTCATGCTCACTCACCGGAACATGGTATCCGCATCGACGTCGATCACAACGTACCTGGAGAACGTCGAGGACGACATCGTCATCGACGTGCTGCCGCTCTCGTTCGATTACGGGCTCTACCAGGTGATTATGGCGGCACAGTTCGGAGGAACCGTCGTGCTGGAACGATCTTTCACGTACCCGTACGCCGTTATCAACCTTCTGAAGGAGGAAAAGGTGACCGGTTTTCCGATCGTGCCGACGATCTCGGCCATCCTCCTCCAGATGAAAGAGCTCGATCAGGAACGGTTCGAATACCTGCGCTATATCACCAACACGGCGGCTGCGCTGCCGGTAAGTCATATCAATGGACTCCGGCGGGTGTTCCCCGATGCGCGCATCTATTCGATGTACGGGCTCACCGAGTGCAAGCGGGTTTCCTACCTCCCGCCGGACGAGCTCGACCGGCGCCCAACATCCGTCGGAAAGGGCATGCCGAACGAGCAGGTCTACCTTGTCGACGAGAAGGACAGTGTGATTACCTCCCCCGGTGTGGACGGCGAGCTGGTCGTCAGGGGCGCCAACGTGATGCAGGGCTACTGGGAACTGCCGGATGAAACGGCACGGATGCTCAGGCAAGGCCCGCACCCGTGGGAAAAGGTCCTCTACACGGGAGACCTGTTCAATATGGACGAGGACGGCTATCTCTACTTCGTCTCGAGGAAGGATGATATCATCAAGAGCAGGGGCGAGAAGGTCAGCCCCAAAGAAGTGGAAAGCGTGCTGTACGAACTGGAGGACGTCGTCGAGGCGGCGGTCGTTGGCGTACCCGACGACGTCCTCGGTGAAGCGATCAAGGCATACATAGTGCCGCGTGACGGCGCTGAGCTTTCCGGGAAGCAGATCCTGAACCACTGCACGAAGCGTCTCGAAGACTACATGATTCCAAAGTTCATCGAGTTCAGAAAAGAGCTCGAGAAGACGTCGACGGGCAAGATCACGAAGAAGGGATTGAAATAACATCCGTCGCGCGTGCAGAAGATTGAAAGGACTCAGACATGGAATTTAACCGGAGCGTATTCGATTTCGACGCGGAAAAGATAACAAAACAACTCGTCGATTTTATCCGTGATCAGGTCACTGATACGTTCAAGAGAAAAGGTATCGTCATAGGACTGAGCGGTGGGATCGATTCCGCGGTGGCCGGAGCTTTATCGGTACGCGCCGTAGGGGCAGACAGGGTGTTCGGCGTCCTTCTCCCGGAAAGGGATTCCAATCCGGTCAGCCGTGAATACGGCCGATTTTCGGCCGAAAGCCTCGGCATAGAGTACGAAGACATTGAAATCACCCCGATGCTCGAATCCTTCGGTGTGTACGATGTGAGAAACGACATCGTAAGGAAATACTTCCCCGATCACAAGGACGACGGCAAGTTCAGATTGACCCTTCCGCAGGATCTGCTCGACAGGGACAGGATAAGCGCTTATTCCCTTGAGGTCGAGATGCCCGGCGGAGGCATCGAGTCGAAACGGCTCTCGCGCAACGATTATCTCACTATGATGGCCGCCAATGACATCAAGCAGAGGGTCCGGATGACCCATCTCTACTATCAAGCCGAAAAGCAGCACTACATAGTCTGCGGCACCACCAACCTCCCCGAGACCATTCAGGGATTTTTCGTGAAGTTCGGTGATGGCGGTGTCGATATCGAACCGCTGACAAACCTCTACAAGACCCAGGTGTTCAAGCTCGGAAAGTATCTCAGTGTGCCGAAGGAGATCCTTGAAAGAACTCCCAGCCCCGATACTTACAGCTTGCCAGTCAGCGACAAGGAATTTTACTTCTGCATGAGCTACGACACGGCGGATATGATTCTCTATGCGCTGCGTAACAATATCTCCAGAGAGGAGACCGCAGAGGCTCTGGGGCTGACGCCCGAACAGGTCGACCGTGCATGGAAAGATTTCGAGCGCAAGCGGGAAGCGACCGCAATGCTGAGATCGCTGCCGCCTGCTCCGGAACTCGTGATGAAGTGATGGTCGAGGTCCGGCCATCGATGTGAAAGGATGCAACATGAAAAGATGCAGCAGATGCGTGCTGCCCGAGACATTCCCCGGCATCCAGTTCGACGACGAAGGGGTCTGTAACTTCTGCAGGCAGTTCCGCGGGGTCGAACGCCTCAGGAAATCGATGGAGAAGTACCGGGGAAAATTCGAAAGACTTCTCGAGAGCAAGAGACGTTCCGGCGGATACGATGCGCTCATGGCATACAGCGGCGGCAAGGACTCCACGTATACTATGGCCGTCCTGAAGAAGGAATACGACCTGTCCATCCTCGCCATGACGATGGACAACGGCTTCATCTCACCCAAATCGCTGGAAAATTCGCGCAAGGTAGTGGAAGGCCTGGGAATCGACCACATCATCTACAAGCCGCGCCTCGACATCGTCAGCAAGCTCTTTCTGAGATGCACCGACGAGGATATCTATACGAAAAAGGGGCTGGAGAGAGCGAGCTCGATCTGCACCACCTGCATGGGGCTCGTGAAGTTCATCGCGCTGCGTATGGCTATCGAGGGGAACATACCCATTATCTTCTATGGGTGGTCCCCGGGACAGGCCCCGATCGAGGCATCGATATTTCCCAACAACCCTTCTATGATCCGGGGCATGCAGGACCAGCTCATCGAACCGATGAAAAATGTCGTGGGGCGTGAGATCGAGAATTACTTCCTCACCGAAGAGCACTTCGCAATGAAGGACCGCTTCCCCCACAACGTCAGCCCGCTTGCATTCCTCGAGTACGACGAAACCGATATCCTGGAGAAGATCAAGGCATTCGGCTGGGAAAAACCGGACGACACCGATCCGAATTCGACCAACTGCCTGCTCAACTCGCTAGGCATAGACGTCCACAAGGATAGATTCAATTTCCACCCTTATGCCTTCGAGCTGGCAGGCCTGGTGCGCGCGGGTTACATGGAACGGGACGAGGCGATCGAGCGGCTCGAGGAGATGACAGACAAGAAAATAGTCGAGGGAGTAAAACGCAGGCTGGAGAACGGGGCAGGATTCGCAGGTGACCCGGACTGATCACCCGGCATTCTGGAGTCTCATTCCTGGCACTGTTATCCTTCTGGGAGAATCATAAGGTGATTCGATTCTTATTCTGGATCTCGGTTCTGTTTATCGTTTACACGTACCTGCTCTACCCCATGCTCATAGTCATGGCGAGCAGGCTGAAGGGCCGCCAGCCTGCCCCGGTTGACGACGGCACCGCGTATCCATCGCTCACGATGATAATAATAGCCTTCAACGAGGAAAAGAAGATCCTCGACAAGCTCGAGAACTGCAGGAAACTGGATTATCCTGCCGATCTTTTCAATGTCATCGTCGTTTCCGACGGCTCGACCGACAGGACCGCCAGTATTCTGAGGAATCAGGATGATATCCTGTTCATCGAGGACGATGTCAACAGGGGCAAACCGCATCAGATCAACAACGCCGTAAAGCATTGCGACAGTGATCTGATCGTCTTCTCGGACACCAGGCAGATGTACGAGCCGGACGCGCTCCGCAAGCTCGCGAGAAATTTCACCGATCCCGCTGTCGGAGCAGTCAGCGGGGAACTTACATTCATCTCCACCAAGGACATGACCGAAAGAAGCGTTGGCCTGTACTGGAAATACGAAAAGATATTGAGAAACGCGGAGAGCACCGTAGACTCGACGCTCGGTGTTACCGGTGCGATCTACGCGATACGCCGCAGCCTCATCGAACCCATACCAGACGATACGATCCTCGATGACATCGAGATACCTCTCAGGGCATTCAGAAAAGGCTATCGTGTCATATTCGACGGAGAGGCAATCGCCTACGACACGGCATCCGCAGAGATCGAAGCGGAGTTCAGGAGGAAGGTCCGTACCCTGGCGGGCAACTTCCAGCTCTTCGACCGCAATCCATGGCTGCTGAATCCTGTGAGCAACAGAATATTCTGGCAGTCCGTCTCTCATAAACTGTTCCGGCTGTTCGTTCCCTATTTCATGATTCTCGCGCTCATCACGTCGTTCATGGCAGGGGGCACGGTATTCAGGTCGATCTTCTGGGTCCAGATCGTTTTCTATGCACTGGGAATCCTGGGCCTGGCATCCAGTCGACTGAAAAAAAGCAGGTCGATAAACTTTATCTCGGTGTTTATTTCATTGAACACCGCGGCGGTATTTGCACTTTTCCAGTATTCGTCGGGAAAAGCGGACGCGAAATGGAAAAAATGAAGCGGCACAACTGGATTGTGATGTCAGGCTAGATAATCATGCGTACTCGCACACCGCTCATCTTCGCAATCATTATTATTCTTACGGTAGTATCCGTAATGGTCGCATTCGTTTCCATCCCCGCGGCAACAGCATTGGTACTGGGCCTGGCCATCGCTGTCATAGTTTTCTTTAAACCATTTTATGGACTGATCCTTTACATCCTTCTGGTATATTTCACGCCCCAATCGTTCTTTCCCTATTTGCAAAAACTGCGAATAATGCTCCTTCTTGCGGGATTGATCCTGCTTGTCTTCTTCACCCACAAGGTGTTTAACAGAAAAAGTGTCTCGTTCATATCAACCAGGCATGGGCTCCTGATGCTCATCCTGCTGATCCTGGTACCTCTCAGTATTATTTCGAATGGGCAGCTGGTTGAAGCATGGGATGGATTCTACAGTTTCCTTACTGTTTTTCTTCTCTTCTTCATTGTCGCAAATCTTACCGAGGACTTCGATCAATTCCGCAAGGTATGCTGGACCATTGTTTTCTGTATTGTCGCACTTGCGGCAAACGGCCTTATAATGGCTTTCAGGGGATACGACCTCGTAGGGAACACTCCGACACAGGACGGCAGAATAAGCTGGATGAGATTCAGTCACTTCGGAGATCCAAACGATTTCGCCCTTGCCATCAACGCGGCCTTCCCCTTCGTCCTCATTAACATGTTCGAAAAAAATGTCGGCCTGATCAAAAAACTCATTCTACTGATAATCGCCTGTTTTTTCGTTACTGCCATCTATTACACAAACTCCAGAGGCGGATTTATCGCCTTGCTGGTGATGCTGGCTCTCTTCGCCTACAAGAAATGGGGGCTATTGAAAGGCTCTTTTATAGGGATTGTCTTTCTTGCCCTCGCCATGGTGATCGCTCCGAACAGGATGGCGGATGTCTCACCGTACGGGAGTTCTGCAAGCGGTCGGGTCTATGCCTGGATCGCCGGCCTTGTCATGCTGAAAGCACGACCCGTTTTCGGTGTCGGTTACGGCAACTTCACGCTCCATCACGGGCTTGCCGCACACAGCGCCTTCATCCAGTGCATGGCCGAGCTGGGTCTTGTAGGCTATTTCGTCTGGCTGGCATCGATATATTCCAGCTATACAGGTCTCAGAGATGTGGGAAGAAATGCGCCTGCGATCCAGGTGAAATATGCCAGGATCATCCAGCTCTCGCTGACAGGAGTCCTTGTCAGCGCCATTTTTCTCTCGCAGGCGTACAGCCCGGTTCTTTACATCGCTCTCGCGTTATCGGCGCTGAGTATCAGATTCGCGGAACCACAGGTCGTCCAGCGGCGCGGCCTCACTCCTAGAGATATCATGCTGGTTGTCGGATTAATGGGAGCCAGCGTGATCCTGTACAAGATACTGGCCATAGTATACGCCTGAGTGCCTGCAGCCGGTCAGAACGGTATCTTGAATTGACTTCTTTCTTCCCGGTTGAGTACGATGAAGGTGTTCAGCACGATGAATACCACCGATGCCACCGCCGCAAGGACGCTCATAGTAATGTAACTGCTTGATATCATATTCCTTATAATGAGCCAGCTGGCCATATGTATTGCGACTCCCAGCAGCACCGTGCCAAGGACGACCCTGGCGTACTTCCAGATCCTTATATTCAAGACCCTGTTCGTATAGGCCGGTATTATGAATATATTCGTCACGAGTATCGGAATCGTGGTTCCCATGGCCACGCCGAATATACCGTACTTTCTGACGAGAATGAGGCTCAATGCCAGATTGGCCAGGCCCTCGACGGTGACCGTTATCGCGTACATCCTGTGCTTCGACAGGCTGAAGAGGATCGTCTTCGAAGTGATCTGAATGCTGTTGAATATCAGCCCGATGAGCAGGATCACGAGTACCGTGTACGAATCGGAGTATTGTGGGCCCATCCAGCGAAGTATAAAGGCCTTTCCGAATATCAGGATCGACCCCCCCGCGAATACAGAGAGGATCGTATTCAACTTCGTGACGAAGAGATAGTACTTCCGGATACTGTCGTAATCGTTCTGTCCCTCCAGCCTGCTGAATACGGGCATCACCAGGGCGATCGCACTTGTTATCAACAACAGATAGTAGTTCGCAATGCGAGCGCCTATGTTGTAATGAGTCACCAAGCTGAGGCCCACGAACGCCGTGATGACGAAAGCATCGAGGTGAAACTGGAGTCTGTCCCCTATTGTCGCGATAAAGCTGTAAATGCTGTATCCAAGGAGGGGCCGGATCCGGCTCCTCTTAAAGAAACGGATCCCCGTACCAAGCGCGAGATATTTTCTCTTCACATAGTAGACGATAACGAAACACTGGGTAGTCTCGACGGCGAAAGAGATAAACGCCAAGGCGATGATTCCCCCTCCCCGGCTCAGGAAATATACAATCAGAGCGGTCCGTATAACCAGTTTGATGAACTCTATGATATTAACAACGTCAAACCGGATATGCGAATAGAGGAAGCCGGTGTAAGCCCGGATCGGGAATGATATCGCCATTGTGATCCCGATAATCAGGGTGACGATCCTGAATATCCTGGCGTCCGCAGCGTTATCTACGAAGTGTGGAGTGACTATGACTATGACCAGTGAAGCGATTACCGTCAGGACGGCCGCGCCGATAAAGAGCCCGAGGCAGGTGTTGAATACAATATCCACCTCTTCCGCCTCTTCTCTTCCCAGTGCCCTGGAGATGAATCTCTCGTTCGCTTTCGAAAGGCCCAGATCGAGAAGACCGTAGTATCCCACAAAAGCGGCTGCGAGGACCCATAACCCGTACCATCTGTCCCCCAGGTTACCCACAACGAAGGGCATCATAAAGAATGTCACGATGACATTTGAAACGGGGATAAGCACGCGGAACAATGAACCCTGGATCAATTTCCTGGCAAGGCTGGCCATCGTATCTTTCCTGTCAGCGGGTTTTGTACCCTTCAAAGCTGAGTATACATGTCACGGAAGCCGCGGGGCTCCGGCATGCCATCGAGAGCACCAGGCGATTTCTATACAAGTAATGTGCCCGGCTGATTGACTTCCTGCTGATTCCCCTCTTGAATCTACTATAAGCACATCTTCTTTCAAACGAATTTCAAACGAAAAGCTGAACTCTCAAGCCAGCCAATGCCTAGAGGCCTATCATGCTTTCAGTTGACATCACAATTCTTTATTAATAAAATATCTATTCGATTTCTGGTTTGATTATAGCTCGAATAATAATCGGTAAATACCGATTATTCAATGCATTCCTTCTTCGAGGTAAAAAAGGAGCCTCTTGAGAATATAGGCCTGTCCGGGAAGGAAATAGAAAGCATCAGGTTTTTCAGAACGGCGAGTCCTGAGTCGAAACGGCTACCGCGGAAAAAAGGTGAGGCATATTTCTCACTACTCCGTATAATAGACACGGGAGTTTCGTATGGGGATAAACAGTTTCGTAAAAAAAATCAAAAAACGGGAGAACCGTTTTTACAACTTTCTATATGTGACGGCGGACAGAATCAGAAAAATCGAGATGCCCTCCATACCGGTGTTTCATGACTTCTTCTATTACGAGAAGGTATTTAGGATCAATGCATGGCGAAGTTTCTGGCGGGTATTCTATCATCAGCCCATATTCAAGCGGCGGTGCTCTTCCTGCGGTAAGGGACTGCATCTATATCATTCGGGACAGGGAATGCCCATCATCATGGGCGATCTGAAGATCGTTCTAGGCAAGAACGTGAAGATCTTCGACAAGAGCACCTTCGCTGCCCTGACGATAGGGGAAAATTCGACTCTGAAGATAGGTGATAATACCGACATGAGCAGCTCAGCGATAATACTGGTCGGAAACGAAGTCGAGATCGGGAGTAACTGTATGATCGGCTGCCGTCTGATCTCCGATAATCCCGGGCACAACATAAACATCGAGGACCGGGACAAGAAGCTCGATGTGAATAAGATAGGTAGGATCAAGATCGGTGACCATGTGTGGGCGGCTTATGACTCCGTGATCCTGGGAAATGTCGAGATCGGGTATGGATCGATCATCGCAGCGAGATCGGTCGTGGTAAAATCGGTTCCACCGATGTCAGTAGTCGGAGGCAATCCGGCAAAGATGATCCGGCAACTCGAGGAACCCCCATCGTCCGACGCAAAAGACCAGGATCAGGGATCAGGATCATGACAAAACTGATTGTTTTCGGAGAAGACTGGGGAGTTCACCCGAGCAGCACCCAGCATCTGATAAAGAACCTGCAATCCAGATATGAGGTCATCTGGGTCAATTCTATAGGCCTGAGGAAACCCAGGCTGTTATTATCCGACATGAACCGTATTTACAGGAAGGGAAAGAGTATCCTCCGGCAGGTTGCCATACAGGAGCCGCCTGTCGAAGCACCGTTTCCCGTCATCAACGCGCTAGCCATACCATTGCCCGGCAGTTCGTTTGCCCGGAAGATCAACGGCGTTCTGATCAGAAAAAGTCTCGAGCCGTACCTCGACGATACTGACAGGCCGATCCTCTGGCTTTCACTTCCCTCGGCTGTCAATGTCATAGGCAAACTCAATGAAAAAGCGGTCCTTTACTACTGCGGCGATGACTTCTCCTCACTCGCGGGCGTCGATCATGCCGCCATCAGTGAAATGGAGATTGAGCTGTCCGAAAAGGCCGACCTGATTGTGGTCGCAAGTGATGTACTCGCTGAAAAATTTCCGTCGGACAAGACCCATGTCGTTTTTCACGGCGTGGATTACGAGCTGTTCTCCAGCCCCCGACCCCGCCCCGAAGACCTGCCCTCAGGCCGGCCTATCGCCGGTTTTTACGGATCTATCGCTGAGTGGATCGACCAGAAACTTTTATGTGAATCCGCCGAGAGACTTCCAGACTGGGACTTCGTCATCATCGGGCCAGTAAGGGTCGATCTTTCAAGGCTCACGGACTATGATAACATACACTTGCTCGGCCCGCGCGCCCACGATCAGCTTCCCGGCTACATACAGCACTGGAACGCCGCGCTGCTTCCCTTCAGGCAGACGCCCCAGATCCACGCGTGCAATCCGCTCAAGCTCAGAGAGTACCTGGCATCCGGCACGCCTGTCGTCACCACTTACTTCCCGGCTCTTAAGGGCTACGAGGATCTGGTAAACGTCGGGGCTTCTACGGATGATTTTATCCGGGCGATCGAAGACACCAGGAATTTCGAGGGCAGGCATGAAATCGGTCAACGTCGCGTGGC
>DAOVFR010000047.1 GCA_030672805.1 Candidatus Krumholzibacteriota bacterium | reverse complement strand
CGTTGCAGCATTGATGGACCAGGAAATACGGAAGAAGGTGGTCGTATCCGACGAGGAGGTCGAGGAGTACTACCAGCAGATGCACTACGAGTATACACTGAGCCAGTTGCTGCTCTCCGACGAGGATTTTGCCTGGCAGCTTCGTCAGCGGATACTCGACGGCGAGGGCTTCGCCGAACTGGCGAAGAAATACTCGCTCGGACCTGGAGCGGATGACGGCGGTTATATCGGTTCGAATGTCGTCGGCAGGATCCTATACTGGGTCGAGGAGGAGCTCTTCGATATGGAAGCGGACGATATCAGCGAACCCTTGCGGACCACCACCGGGTATGCACTTATCAAGCTGCACAGCAAGCGCAAGATAGTTCCCGATCTCGACAGGGAATACGCAAGGAACCGCGTCAAGGCGATCAAGGAGAAGAAGGGGATCATGGAGTACAAGGCCCGTATCGAAAAGGATATCGGCCTGAAATTCGTCCCGAAGGCGGTGGATATCGCATACAGCCTTCTGCCCGAGGACACCCCGTTCGAGGATATCGTTTCCTACAAGGTGACAAGAAGCAATGCGCCCGGGGTGGAGCTTCCGGCGGAGTATGAGGATATGATCATATGCCAGTATAACGACGGCATGTACACGCTGAAGGATTTCGCCGAATTGTACGGCTTGATGGGACTGCCCGCGCGGCCGAGACGCGCGTGGGGCAAGGAAAGCATTGTCCAGGTCCTTCACAAGATGGTCTTCGACAAGGTGCTGCCCGTCTATGCCGAGCACAAGGCAAAGGTGCTCGAGAACCCGGAGGTCAGCGAAGTGCTCGACCAGCGGATGGAGCAGTTTCTTGTCCACAGGCTCTACCAGGACCAGGTGAGAGACGAGATGGGCGTGACCGACCGTGAGGTTGAGACGTATTTTCAGGAGCATATGAACGAGTTTATGACGCAGGAGCGGCGCGATTTCACGATCATACTCGTGGAAGACATGACAACGGCGGAACAGGTTGTGAAAATGGCACGGAGCGGAGCCGATTTCGAAAAACTCGCCATGAAGTTTTCCAAAGATCCGAGCGTCAGGGAGAATATGGGAAAAACCGGCCTGGCTATGAAGGGGAAATACCCCGAGTACGACGAGGTTGCTTTCTCACTGCCGAGCGAAGGTGATGTTTCGGACCCGATCGAAACGGCAAGAGGGTGGGCCGTTCTCGAAGTCGACAAAATCGAGAAGGCCAGGGTCCCGACGTTTGCGGAGACGAAGCAGGCGATCAAGCAGCAGCTATCGGAGGAAGAAGCGGAACGGGTGCTTCACGACAAGCTGGAACAGTGGAGGGGTGGCTACGTCATCGAGATCAACGAGGATAACCTCAAAAAGGTCGAGCTGAAGCGAATAAGACAGTGATCCTGTGCAAACCGGCCTGGTGTATCATATGAAGGCGCGAATGGCATTTGCCGTACTGGGCGCGATATGTGTGATGATCCCGGGGTGCGGCCGGGATGATGGGGAGAGTGGTGTTGACGTGCCGGAAGGGGCGATCGTTCGGGTCGACCACGTTGTGTTCTCCGAGAGTCAGCTGGAATGCCTCCTGCCCGAAGGCGAGCAACTTCCCTTTACAGCCGGGGAAAAGAAACGGTTCATACAGCGGTGGGTCGATACCGAGGCGCTGTACCAGATTGCCCTGAGAAGGGGAATTCAGAACGACCCCCGGATACGGGCCCGCCTCAGGAGCCTCGAGCAGGGATTCCTTGCGGACCACCTCGTATTCCTCGAGCTGCGTGAACGCACCGAGGTGACGGATGATGAGATCGAATCGCATTTCAACGCACACCGGCGGGAGTATCTTTACGAGTACAGGGTCAGCCATATTCTCGTCAACACGCTCGAAGAGGCGGAGAAGTTAAAGAAACTGCTGGGAACGAAAAGTTTTGCGTGGGTGGCCAACCGGCATTCGATAGATCCGGTCGCGAGGCGCGGTGGAGATCTCGGATATCTGACCAAGGGAAACATGATCCCCGAATTCGAAAACGTTATATTCACGATGAAGGCGGGAGAGGTCAGCGATATCGTGAAGTCCGGTTTCGGCTACCATTTCATCAAGCTGGTCGGGACGAGGGAATCGGGCGTAAAGGTCCGTCTCGATGACGTTCGGGAACATATTATGAACTTGCTGATGATCGAGAAAAGGGAAAAGGCATACCAGGAGCTCATCGAATCGATCAGGGGCGATGCGAATATCGAATATTTCGACAGCACCTACGCACCCGGACCGGCAAACGATGAATTGCCGGAAGAGCATGACGGGGACGGTGAGTATGGAGAGACGGATTGAAACGGCACTCCGCGGCCGCCAGCGGCCGCGGATGGAAAGCGGCGGCAGGACATTTCAGGTGGTCGGCGCACCGGGTGCTTGCAGGAGGCAGTGACATGGAAGGCAGGCGGATTATACTGGCGGCAATACTGTTGTGTGTGACATCGGTCACGGGCGTGTCGGCAGCCATTGCGCAAACAGCGGAGGAGAAGATCATCGACCGCGTGGTAGCCGTCGTCGAGGACAAGGCGGTCCTGCAGAGCGAGCTCGAGATGGAGTTCGGACGATATCTCATGCAGGCGAAGGTCACGAACCTCACCGGTGAGGAAGAGTCCCGTATAAGGAAAGAGGTTCTCGAAGGGATGATCGCCGATCTCCTGATGACCGTGCATGCGGAAAAGAAAGGGATCGAAGTATCCGACGAGCAGATCGATGCAGCGACCGAACAGAAGATCGAAGAGAGCAAGAGGGCCCTCGGCGACGACGAGGCGTTCGAGACACAACTCGAGATAGAAGGGCTGACAATACAGCAACTGCGCACAATATTCCGGGAGAAGATAAGATCCCAGATGTTGAACGAGAGGCTCATGCGCCGGGACGTGTGGAACGAGATCGAGGTCAGCGAGGGAGAGGCGCGGGCGTACTACCGCGAACATATCGCAGAGCTGCCGAAGCGCCCCGCAACGATAACCCTGGCGCATATACTCATGGTTCCGGAGGCCTCGGATAAATCGTTCCAGGCGGCGATGAAAAAGATTGAAGAGATCAAGGCCATGCTCGAAGCGGGGGCTGAGTTTGCGGAGCTGGCCGGGCAGTACTCCGACTGCCCCAGCGCAAAGTACGGCGGCAGCCTCGGCTATCTGAAGCTCGATGATCTCAACAACCCGGAGTTCGAGAAGGCGGTGCGCAAACTGACCGTCGGTGAGACGAGCGATATCGTGCAGACCGGCTTCGGGTGTCACATTATCAGGCTCGATGACGTTATGGATGACAAGGTTCGTGTGAGACACATCCTCGTGAAGGTGGAGGGGAGCGAGGCGGATGTAGAGCAGACCTCGAAGCTTGCCGGGCAGATAAGGCAGCAGCTTATAGATGGAGCCGACTTCGGCGAAATGGCCGTCCGCCATTCGAGCGACTCCGCGACGAAAAACAAGGGCGGCGTCGTCGGCGAGATCCCGCAGGAGAGCCTGCCCGGGTTCTTTCGAGAGATCATCAGGGACGTCGGTGAGGGAGAGATCGCACCGCTGGTCAAGGAGGAGAAGGGATTCAGGATCGTCAAGGTTCTCGGGAGGACGGACGGGCGTCCCTACACATTCACCGAGGCCAGGGATGAACTGAAGAAACTGATACAGCAGCAGAAACTCCAGGAGAAATTCCACGAGTACGTCGACGGTCTGAAGGATATATACTATGTGGAGATGAGGGGAAAACCGTAAAGCATGAGAGTCGACCTGCTGCTGAAGTCCCTCTGTCTCGTGAAAACCAGGAACCAGGGGAAAAAAGGCTGCGATGCGGGATGCGTGAAGCTGAACAGCGTTGCGGTCAGGCCAAGCCGCGAGGTCCGTGCCGGAGATATACTCGAGATCAGGTATTCGAACAGAACCCTCGTCATAGAGATTATCGATATACCTGTCGGACAGGTTTCACGGAGAGATCGCGAACACTATTTCAGGGTCGTGGAGGAAACCCGTGTCCGCACCGAAGACAGGGTATGGGATGAATGATCGTGCTGTACAGATAGCGTGTACGATAGGGGACCCGGGAGGTATCGGTCCCGAGATCGCGGCGAAACTGATCGCCGGGGGAACGTTCCCGGGCGAGGCCCGGGTCTGTTTTATCGGGTCGGCCGCCGCGCTCCGCGGGTCCCTGACCGGGGACCTTGCCGGACGGCTCACTGTCGTTCCGGCGTCCGGGGCCCGGTCTCTACGGTTTCCCCTGCCTTTCCCGGCGATCATCGATACGGGAGGTGGGGAGGCGCCGATCGGGCGGCCCAGCGCCGAGGGGGGTCGGGCGGCGGGGCTCGCCGTGGAGATTGCCGCATCGTTGGCGAAGCGCGGAGAGGTCGAGTGCATAGTGACCGGCCCGGTTTCGAAGGAAGCGCTTCAGCTTGGCGGGTACCGGTACAAAGGGCACACCGAGATGCTCGCCGATCTGTTCGACTCGCCCCATTGCCAGATGATGATGGTCGCCGGAAAATTGCGGATCGTGATACTTACACGGCACATTCCCGTTTGCGAGATCGCAGGCGCTGTCACGGGCGAGCTGATTGCACGGGGAGTGAAAGAGGCGGAAGGGGCGCTGCGCGGGTTATGGGGAGTCACGAGGCCGAGGATTGCGGTAGCAGCGCTGAATCCCCACGCCGGCGACGGCGGCGTGATCGGCAGAGAGGAAACGGATGTGATTATTCCCGCTCTTGCGGGGCTCCGTGATGAAGGCTATGATGTTTCGGGTCCCTTCCCCGCCGATTCGATGTTTCAAGGGTGGGAGAAAAAGGGGTACGATGTGTACGTGGCCCTGTACCATGACCAGGGGATGATCCCGTTCAAGATGATTGGATTCAGGCTCGGCGTGAACATGACTATCGGGCTGCCGGTGGTGAGGACGTCGGTCTCGCACGGGACGGCCTACGATATCGCGGGACGCGGGATGGCCAACCCAAACAGCCTGGCAGGGGCGGCTGCCCTCGCCGTGCAGTGCGGCATCGCCAGACGGAGAAATATCGAGGTGTGACGGATGACCACGCATAGTACGAGGGTCGTTGTCGGTGTATACCATCTGACGAAGAGTTTCGGGAAACAATTCGTGCTGCGGGATATCAACCTCCAGGTTGCAAACGGCGAGTTCGTGTTTCTCGTGGGGCACAGCGGCGCCGGCAAAAGCACGCTTCTGAGATTGATCTACATGGACGATTTTCCCACTTCGGGTCAGGTCGTCGTCGGGCCGTACGTTTCAACGCGGATGCAGAGGAGCATTATTCCACAGCTCCGGCGGAGGATCGGGATCATCTTCCA
Organism: Candidatus Krumholzibacteriota bacterium; assembly: GCA_030672805.1. Classification (GTDB taxonomy): domain Bacteria; phylum Krumholzibacteriota; class Krumholzibacteriia; order Krumholzibacteriales; family Krumholzibacteriaceae; genus DAOVFR01. The sequence continues at coordinate 6,730 of DAOVFR010000047.1, read as the reverse complement.
GGACTTCAAGCTGCTCGAGGACCGGAACGTTTTCGAGAACGTGGCCCTGGCGATGAGGATCAACGGTACGCCGATGGGAGAGATCAAGAGGCAGGCGACGGATATCCTGACACGTGTGGGGCTCTATCACAAGCGTTACGAATACCCGCCGGCACTCTCCGGTGGTGAGCAGCAGCGCGTGTCCATCGCCCGCGCCGTGGCCAACCGCCCGGCCGTTCTTCTGGCCGATGAACCGACCGGCAACCTCGACCCCGTCGTGACGCGCAGCATACTCGATCTGCTGTTCAAGATCAACGCAGGCGGAACCGCGGTGCTTATGGCGACGCATGATCTCGACATGGTCAAGAGCTTCGGGCAGCGGATCATCTACCTGGAAGACGGGAGAATCAAGAGGGACAAGGAAATGATCTACGTAGGCGACCTGCGTGAGCGTATCGCCGAGTCAAAGGTTGGCCGCGAAGCCGAGGAGCTCGGCGATCACGATCTCTCTGACAGGCAGGAGGAATGATACGGACTCTTTCCGCGGCGGTTGAGGTGCCGCCGGGACGGCCGGCAATCTGAATAACGGAGAGCGAACCTTGATGAACTTCAATGAGTTCCGGTATATAATCGACGAGGCGGGGATGATGCTGTGGCGACGAAAGGGCGCGAACATCATCTCGATCCTGATCATGGGTCTATCGCTGCTCGTCGTCGTCGTGTTCGTCCTCGTGACGCTCAATATCTCGCGGGTCATCGGAAAGGCCGGTACGGAGCTCAGGATCTTCGTATATCTGGAGGACGCCGTGGACGGCAGGACCGCCGAGAATATCCAGTACAGACTGCTCGGGATGAAGGGAGTCGAGGAGGTAGTCTTCATATCGCGCAGGGAAGCCCTCGATGATTTCAAGCAGTCCCTCGGCGAGGGGAGTGATTTCCTCGATGACCTCGAATTCAATCCCCTCCCCGATGCGTACCGCGTGAAGCTAAAGCCGGACTACCTGGGGAGCAGGTTCATGGAACGGCTGGGCGCCGAGATCGGATCGTGGGAAGGCGTAGAGGAGGCAAGGTATGGGAAGCGGTGGATCGAGCGCGCGGAAAAGCTCGTCAAGGGGTTCTATATGGTCGATTTTGTCCTCGGCCTGATCATATTCTTCTCGGTAGTGTTCGTGATTTCGAACACTGTCCGTCTCACCGTTCTGTACCGCCGAAAGACGATCGAAGTGATGAAGCTCGTCGGGGCGACGAACGCATACATCCGGACCCCGTTCATAATCGAGGGAGCACTTCAGGGTATCATTGCGTCCCTGCTTGCCATCGGTCTTCTCTGCGCAGTGTTCACCGCCGGCTGCCGCTACCTGCCGGAACTCGTGTTCCTCGGCTGGGAAGCTATTGTCATCTTCATCACCTTCTGCGCCCTTCTCGGGGCCGCCGTGAGCTTCGCGGCGATGCGGCGTTTTCTCAAGATATAGAAGGCTTGCTGCTGCTTGGAGGCGTGCTCCGTGATATTCAATACGGCATCGGGTGTTACAAATGATCCGGCGGGACGGCGGATGGGCCCGTTGCGCATGGGGTATGTTCTTTCCCTGGTGCTTTTCATCTTCCTCGCTGCCTGTACCGCCGCGCCGTCCCGGCTCGAAGCACAGGATAAGGACATAGACGACAGGATAAAGTCGAAAGAGAGCGAACTGCGGAAGCTGCGCAAGGATATCGCGGATCAGAGGAAGAAGATCAAGAATGTAGAGAAACGCGAACGTGACGTTGCCGAGTATCTCGTCAAGCTGGAGAGGGAAGAGCAGCTCACGAGGAAACTTCTCGACGGACTTGCAGAGAAGGAAGGAATGCTCGAAGAGCAGGTGAGAAACCTGCGCGAGGCACTTGCAAACAACGAAGAGATATATCGCCACAGGCTCACCGTTCTCTCGAGGAGGCTTCGGGAGATGTACAAGAACGGTCCGCGCCACGTATGGCAGGAAGCCTTCGGCGCGACGGATTTTGCGGATCTTCTCCAACGGTACAAATTTGCAACTCTCGTCGCCGAGCAGGATGCAGCACTCGTGGCGGATATGAAAAGAAAGCGGGCCGAGATCGAACGGCAGGAGGCCGGGATCACGGAGATCCTCCACGAGGTGGGCGTTTCGCGCCGGGAAAAGGAGGAAGAGCTGGAGAGGCTTGCCGAAAACGAGCGCAAGAGAAAATCGACGCTTACCAAGCTGCAAAAAAGAAAGCGGCAATACAGGAAAAAGATCGAGGAGCTTGCCGCCGCCGAGAAGAATCTCCTCGGCTTCATCGAGGAACTCGAGAAAAGGAGACTCGAGCAGGCAAAGGCGTGGGAGGAATATGGCGAGAGAGATTTCCTCGGGCTCAAGGGAAAGCTCAAGATGCCGGTTGAAGGGAATACGGTACGGGCATTCGGGCGATTCAAGCATCCCGAGTTCGGAACGGTCACTTTCAACACGGGAATAGATATCGAGGTCCGGCCCAGTTCCCCCGTGCGCGCCGTTGTAAGGGGAAGAGTCGAGTATGCCAGCACGCTGCCCGGCTACGGCAACTGCATCATTCTGAACCACGGTGGAGGCTACTACACGCTCTATGCCCACACGTCGCGAATATTCGTCAAGCAGGGAGATCTGGTAGAAACAGGAAAGGTCATCGCCGAGGCCGGGGAATCCGGGGCGGACGAGGGCGATGTTCTTCACTTCGAGATACGTAAGTCCAAAAAGGCCCTCGACCCGGGAGAATGGCTGGAACGCTAGCGGACAGCCGGTTGTCCCCGGGCATAATAACGTGCCGAAAAGCAACAGGAGTCTTGCCATCGATATTCTCGCCGCATCGCAAATGATCGAGGAAGCCCAGAACAGGGTGTTTTCTCTCATCGGCCGGATGATCTCGTCGGGAACACTTCCTCCCTCGCTTCTCTTCACCGGACCGGAGGGCTCCGGGAAGGAACTTGCCGCCGTGGGACTTGCGGCGAAGGTCAACTGCATCGATCCGGGAGGGAGTGCGGATTGTTCGGCGTGTGCAAAGGTTCGAAGGCTGGAACATCCCGACGTTCATCTCATCTATCCGGTACCATACAGCGACCCCGATAAATCGATGCCGATCGTGATCGAGAGCAGGCGGGAGAATTTCTTCAATTGCGGCGAGTTCGGAAACAAGGCACGGAGCATCGGGATCGGTTCCATCAGGAGGATCATAGAGACGCTCTCGAAGCAGCCGTACGAGGGAAAGCGCGCGGTCGTGATCCTGTTCGAGGCGCATCTGGCGACCGTCGAGGCCCAGAACGCTTTTCTAAAGCTTCTCGAGGAACCACCACCGTCGGCTGTCCTGGTCCTCGTGACGGGATTTTCCGACCGCCTGCTGCCGACGATCCTCTCGAGATGCCAGGCGATCCGTTTTGATCCGCTCCCGGCAGGAATGGTCGCCGGATTTCTCGAAAGGTTCAATTCCCTGGAACGGAAAGAAGCCCGGCGCCTCGCGCTGCTGGCCGGTGGGAACGTGAGACGCGGGATGCGGCTGCTCGATGCGAGGTTCTGCGAGATCAGGGATGATGCCGTCTCCTTGCTCGGGCTGGTCCTTGACGGGAAGGTAAAGGAACTCGTCGGCGAGTCGGAGGCCATAGCAGGAAGATATACAAGGGACGAGGTGGGAGAGCTGATCGAGGAAACAACGATCCTGCTCCGGGATCTCATGAGGGTCGAAGATCTTTCCGGGGAGGAACGGAAACTGATAGAGAAGGTGTTCGGGGCAAAGCGTATCTCCGCGGCCGCCGGCAGGGATATTGCCGCGGACCTTCGGAAGATCGGCCGTTTGGGACGTGCGCTCCGGAGGAACGTGGATATCGAGCTCACGCTGTCCCAACTCCTGCTTGATTTGGCCGGGAAGTGGTATTAGATTGAGTCTGTAAATTACTGATTTCAAGCGAGTATTGTGCCGGGGAGAGGCTCCTCCCATTCCCGGGCGGCCGGGTGGAGACGTCTTCCGGCCAGAAAGGTATTGCCGGCAGTGGAGATCGTCGAAGTCCTGTTCAAGGCTCAGAGGAAAGAGTTTTACCGGAACGCGCGTTCCCTGTACCTGAGGACGGGCAACCATTGTATTATTCAAGCCGACAGGGGTGAGGATATGGGACTGATCGTATTCCTTGCACAGGTCGGCCAGGACGACGTCGAAAGTGACTTGAAGGAGGTCCTGCGTCACGCAACGGACAAGGATGTCGAGCATCTCGGTGAGATACGGAAAAAGGAGGCAGAAGCGCTCGCGGTCTGCCAGGAAAAGGTGGCCGTCCACCAGCTCCCCATGAAGCTGGTTGACGTCGAGTACCAGTTCGACGGCAACAAGATAACTTTCTATTTCACCTCCGACGGCAGGATCGATTTCAGGGAGCTTGTCAAGGACCTTGCCGCTGTCTTCAGGACAAGGATCGATCTCCGGCAGATTGGTGTCCGCGACGAGGCCAGGCGGTTCGATGGAATGGGGATGTGCGGAAGGACCCTATGTTGTGCGACGTTCCTGAAAGATTTCGAGCCGGTCACGCTCAAGATGGCTAAAGACCAGAACCTTCCGCTGACACCATCGAAGATATCGGGGGCCTGCGGGCGCCTGATGTGTTGCCTTGCGTACGAGCTCTCGTACTACAAGGAGCTGACCGGCGACATTCCAAAGGCGGGAAGCAAGGTTCAGTGTTTCGGCGGGCAGCACCGTATCGAGAAGGTGGATATCTTCAGGCAGGCGGTGATCCTGAGCGACGGTGACGGAAACCAGATCGAGGTCGGCCTCGATGAGTTCAAGGGGGAGCTGGGCGGCGACTCGTTCAGGGTCGAGGAGGAACAGGAGGAGACACTCGAGATGATCGACGAAGACGGGGTGGACAAAGCATAAAATGAATGACCATAAGACATTCTATATAACGACGGCGATCGATTACGTGAACCAGAAACCGCACCTCGGGACCTCGTATGAGAAAATCGGGGCCGACTGCATGGCGCGGTACAAGCGGCTGTGCGGGTATGAAACCCATTTCCTGATGGGGAACGACGAGCACAGCGCGAGTGTCGAGCAAGAGGCGATACGACGCGAGCTCGACACAGCCGACTACTGCAGGGAGATGTCAGGCGAGTTCCGGGATACATGGAGCAAGCTGGACATCTCGTACGATGACTTCATCCACACGTCGGAAAAGAGGCACGTAACGGCGGTCCGCGAACTCTTCGAGCGGGTTCACCGGAACGGGTACATATACAAGGGCAACTACAAGGGTCTCTATTGTGAATCCTGCGAGGAGTTCATCAGCGAGAAGGATCTCGAGGACGGTCTCTGTCCCCGCCACAAGCAGGAGCCGAAATCGATCAGCGAGGAGAACTACTTCTTTGCGCTTTCCCGGTTCGAGCAGCCGCTGCTCGAGCATATCGAGAAAAACCCCGGGTTTATAAGGCCCCGGGCGCGAGCAAACGAGGTCGTAAACGTGATCAAGGGCGGTCTCGAGGACGTTTCGATCTCGAGGTCCGGCAAGACGTGGGGGATACCGCTCCCTATCGACGAGAGTCACGTGGTCTACGTGTGGTTCGATGCGCTCACGAATTACATCTCGGCGCTGGGGTTCGGGAGTGACGACGACGGATTGTTCGAGAAGTATTGGCCCGCCGACGTGCACGTGATCGGGAAGGATATCACGCGGTTTCACTGCATCATCTGGCCCGCGATGCTGATGGCGGGCGGTATCGACCTGCCGCGCAGCGTCTTCGCCCACGGGTTTATCTCCCTTGCCGGGGAGAAGATGAGCAAGACGAGGGGTAACATACTGGACCCGCGCAAGATGGCGGATATTTTCGGTGCTGACGGGCTTCGCTATCTCCTGATGAGGGAGGTTCCCTTCGACAGGGATGGAGACATCTCGATCGAGACGCTGGTGAACCGCTACAATGCGGATCTGGCCAACGAGCTGGGCAATCTTTTCAGCAGGACAACGGCGATGATATCGAAATACTTCAACGGCACCGTGCCGGTGGAGCCGTACGGGGAGGAGGCGGAACTGTACGGCGAGCTGACCGCCGCGGTCGAGGCTTTCCGTGAGCGCATGGAGCGCATGGAATTCTCCCGGGCGCTTGCAGCGTACTGGACCGTCGTGCAGCGGGCGAACCGTTTCATCGAGGAGAAGAAACCGTGGGTCCTTGCCAAGGATCCTGATCGGCACGGGGAGCTCAAGCAGGTATTTCGCGAGCTCATCGCCGTGCTCAGGACATCGGGCGTCATTCTATCTCCATTCATGCCTTCCGCCATGAAACTGATGCTGAACAAGCTCGGTGTGGAGGAGGTACGGATCGAAGATACTCCCCCGGGGAAAGTGGGAGTGGAAGGGTTCGAGCTTCCGAAGCCCCTGTTCCCCCGCATAGAGGACAGACCGGCGGATCTGTTTACAGATTGAGACATACATGCTCGTCGATTCGCACACGCATCTCAACATGCCTCACTTCAGGGACGATCTGGACAAGGTGATCGAGCGCGCCCGCACCGCGGGCATCGTGGAGATGCTGAACCTCGGGTACGATCCCGGTTCCATGGAGGAAACCGTGGAGCTAGCGGACAGGTACGGGGACATCTATGCGGCAACGGGTATTCATCCCCATCATGCGAAGGAGTGGGAAGACGGACTCGAAAAACGGCTCAAGCAGCTCATGATGCGCAGGAAGGTCCTCGCGCTCGGCGAGATAGGCCTTGATTATTACCGCGACCTTTCACCCCGGAACGTCCAGAA
>DAOVFR010000310.1 GCA_030672805.1 Candidatus Krumholzibacteriota bacterium | reverse complement strand
CTCCAAGCTCCCCACCTCGAACAGGCTTTACAAAGATAGAAGGATATGCTATTTTTACACGTTTTATGAAATGATGGTAAAGACGATATGAATTCGGGGGTATCAGAAATGAGCAGTACCAGGCAGATAGTCACTATCGATGGAAACGAGGCCGCAACCTACTCGGCTCACAAGGTCTGTGAAGTGGTCGCGATATACCCCATTACGCCATCTTCGGTGATGGGCGAGCTCGCGGACAAATGGTCGTCCCAGGGAAGGACGAACATCTGGGGCACCATCCCCCAGGTTGTCGAGATGCAGAGTGAGGCGGGTGCCGTGGCTGCGGTGCATGGAGCGCTGCAGAGAGGCGGGCTCACGACCACGTTCACCGCCTCCCAGGGCCTGCTGCTCATGATCCCCAGCATGTTCAAGATCGCGGGTGAATTGACGCCCGTTTTCTTCAATGTCTCCGCCAGGTCGGTCGCCACGCACGCCCTTTCGATCTTCGGGGACCACAGTGACGTCATGGCAACACGCACGACCGGCTTCGCCTTGATTTCGTCGAACTCGGTCCAGGAGGCAATGGACATGGCGCTCATCGCCGCGGCCTCGACCCTGGAATCACGCATCCCGTTCCTTCACTTCTTCGACGGCTTCCGCACCTCGCACGAGGTGGCGAAGGTCGAGCTGCTGAGTAACGATGACTTCCGTTCCATGATCGATGACGACTTCGTCCGTGCACACAGGGAACGGGCAATGAATCCGGACAGGCCGATCATCAGGGGCACCGCTCAGAATCCCGACACCTTCTTCCAGGCACGCGAGACGATCAACCCCTTCTACGACGACTGCCCCGGCATCGTCGAGAAAGTCATGCAGCGCTTCGAGAAAGTCGTCGGCAGGAAATATGAACTGTTCCAGTACGAGGGCGCTCCCGATGCCGATCGGGTAATCGTGATCATGGGCTCCGGTGCAGAAACGGCTCACGAGTCCGTCGATCATCTCCTCGAAAAAGGTGAAAAGGTCGGGCTTATCAAGGTACGCCTGTACCGCCCGTTCTCCATAGAGCATTTCATGGGCGCGCTGCCCGATACGGTTAAAACGATATGCGCACTCGACAGGACGAAGGAACCGGGCGCCATCGGCGAACCGCTCTACCAGGATGCAATCTCCGCACTTGTCGAGTACAAGGCATCCGGGGGAAACAGATTCAAGGAGTCCCCGCGTGTGCTCGGCGGCCGGTACGGCCTCTCATCGAAGGAGTTCACCCCCAGCATGGTTCTCAGTGTATTTGACGAGATGAGTAAAAAAACACCGAAGAACCACTTCACGGTCGGCATTGACGACGACGTCACACACACCAGCATCGACTACGACAAGCAGTTCATGATCGAACTGCCGGGCCAGACGAGAGCGGTCTTCTTCGGTCTCGGCGCGGACGGCACGGTGAGCGCCAACAAGAACTCGATCAAGATCATCGGCGAGGATACGGACAACTTCGCCCAGGGCTACTTCGTGTACGATTCACGGAAGGCCGGTTCGCTTACCGTCTCACACCTGCGGTTCGGTCCACAGGAGATCCATTCACCCTACCTCATCAACAGGGCAAACTTCGTGGCATGCCACCAGTTCCCCTTCCTGGAGCGCATCGATCTCCTGAAGGTCGCCGAGCAGAACGCCACATTCCTGCTGAACAGCCCTTACCCTGCGGAAGAGACGTGGGACCGGCTCCCGCGCCAGGTCCAGCAGGAGATCATAGACAAGAAGCTGCGTTTCTTCGTGATCGACGCGTACAGGATCGCCCGCGAGATCGGTCTCGGCGCGAGGATCAACACGATCATGCAGACGTGCTTCTTTCTGCTTAGCGACATCATTCCGAAGAAAGAGGCGATGGACCGTATCAAGCAATTCATCAAGAAGGCGTATGGAATCAAAGGTGATAAGATCCTCAAACTGAACTACGCTGCGGTCGACCGTGCGCCGCAGAACCTGCACGAGATCGATGTCCCCGAAAAGGCGACAAGCACGATGGAGATGCTTCCTCCCGTACCCGAGCAGGCCCCGGAATACGTAAAGGACGTCATCGGCAAAATGATCCTGAAGGAGGGTGACGATCTTCCCGTGAGCGCCTTCGAGCCGGACGGAACCTTCCCCAGCGGCACGACGCAGTGGGAAAAGCGAAACATCGCCATGGAGATACCGGTATGGGATTCCGAAACTTGCGTCCAGTGCGGGAAATGCGTGTTC
>DAOVFR010000171.1 GCA_030672805.1 Candidatus Krumholzibacteriota bacterium | reverse complement strand
CCGGGACGGATGCCTCGCTCCCCGCCGGAATTCCAGCCGCGCTCCTCGCCAGCATCGCCGCCAAAACGGTTATCGTGAAAACCATTCCCATATTCAGTATCGCCTCCTTCCTCTCTCCCGCTCCGATCTTCCGAGTGAATCCAAGGATAGTATAGAATCCTGAATAACAATATCATATAATCACTCCAACCTGTAACGTCGAGGTAACGTCCGGCTATGATCATAAAAGAGCAGAGCGATCTGGAAAAACGTAAAATACTTGTCATGCTGCTCGCGATCGGCGCCGCGGCATTGATCATCCGCCTGACGCACTGGGTCCTGACCACGAAATTCAATCCCCTCGCCGGCCACCCGATCATCGACTCGTATACCTACGATAAATGGGCTCAGGCGCTCGCCTTCGGCAAACAGCATGTTTCGACAAAATTGACGCAGGGGCCCCTGTACCCGTGGTTCGTCACGCTGCTGTACCGCCTGTTCGGCCGGAGCCCCTCCGCGGTGCGGCTCGCCCAGGCCCTTCTCGGAACGGCGTCGTGCATCTTCATCGCGGAGATAACAAGGAAACTCTTCAGATCGACCGCAGCGACGATCATCGCCGGGGTCCTCGCGGTTCTTTACCTGCCGTTCATCTTCTACGAGGGGATCATGGTTCCTGCGACCCTTATACTCTTCCTCAATGCTCTATTCGTAATGCTTATCCTTTCGACCGAAAAGCCGGCAGGTACATGGCGGCTGCTATTTTCCGGCATCGTTCTGGGGCTGTCGGTCACGGCGAAGCCTGTTGCCCTGTTCCTGTTCCCCTTTGCGGCCCTTCATCTCATCCTCAAGGGACGGACCGGGGCGGCATTGCCGGCCGGCACAAGCTCACCGCGTGCCCGGAAGCAGGTTCTTCTGCTCCTGGCCGGTCTCATCATCGCGCTGATCCCGCTCCAGGTCAGGAACGCCCGGATCGCCGGGGAGTTCATCCCGTTCGGAACGGGCGGCGGCATCAATTTCTATATCGGTAACAACGAGAAGGCGAACGGGTTCTACTACGTGCCCTCCTACAAGGGAAAAACGGTCGGGGGGCTGCCGGAGATACAGGAAAAACGGATGCGCGAGATCGCCGCTGCCGAATCGGGAAGGGAACTGTCCGGCGGGGAGGTTTCGAATTTCTGGCTGAGGAAAGGTATCGAGCACAACCTGAAATACCCCGGAAGGTGGGCGAAGCTGCTCTGGAACAAGTTCCTCTTTTTCTGGAACAAGCATGAGCGGGCGAATGTCGAGAACATCAATTTCCACCGGCGCTTTCCCGGCGTGCTGAAGCTCCCGCTCCCCACGTTCGGGGTGGTTGTCCCGCTCGCCCTGCTCGGAATATTCCTCACGCGCCAGAGATGGAAGGAGCTCTGGCTGCTCTATGGAGGGATCGTTTCATACCTCGCCATCGCCCTGATATTCTATATCCTTGCCCGCTACCGACTCCCCGCGGTCCCGTTCCTCATCCCGTTCGCCGGCGCCGCGATCTATAAACTCGTCAAGCTCGTCCGGGACAGGCACACGTTCGAGTTTGTTCTGTACTGCGTTTCTCTCGCTCTCCTTGTTTTTTTCGTGAACATCCCGCTCGTGATGGAAACACCGAAGGGGTTCTCGAACAATTTCACCCGTCTTGGCAACGCGTACATTGCCCGCGGCGACACGACGAGCGCCGCCGGGGCGTACCGCGAGGCGCTGAAACTCGATCCGGAAAACAGGTTCGCGAAAAAACATCTGAAAGAACTGGAAGGGATCTGAACCATCCTCCCGTTCCCCCTACATCTCCCCGATCCCCGGTTCCCGTTCCTTTTCCCTGCCGTCTCGCTTGAGCCACTGCTCGAACCAGTCGAGGATCGAGGCATACCAGAACGCGTTGTTCTGCGGCTTCATTATCCAGTGATCCTCATCGGGGAACCGTATCATCCTGGACGGCACACCCTGTCGCTGCAGCGCGGTGAACATCTGCTCGCCACCCGTAATGGGAACGCGGTAGTCGAGCTCGCCGTGAATGATCAGATGCGGTGTCGAGAAGTTCTTCGCGTAACGGATCGGAGAAAGTTCGTCGTACAGCCCGGGGCTCTCCCACGGCGCACCGAGTAGCTCCCACTCGGGGAACCACAACTCCTCGGTGGAACCATACGAGCTCCACTGATCCGCCTCTCCGGCGTGCGAGACGAGGCATGAGAACGTACCGTCCTCGTTGTGACCCTGGAACCAGTTGCAGACGAAACCGCCGAAAGAGCCCCCCCACGCGCCGACCTTCTTCTTATCTATCCACTCATAGTTCTCGAGAACATGCCGGACACCACTCCTGATGTCATCGATCACCCTGCCGCCCCAGTCGCCCCTGATCCCGTCCGTGAGCTCCTGGCCGTACCCGGTCGAGCCCCGCGGGTTGCAGAAGAAAACGGCGAAGCCGGCTCCGGAGAAAACGGCATACTCGGTGCGGTACGCGTAGCCGAACATCTGCTGGGGGCCACCGTGCACGCGGACCATCAGCGGGTACCTCTTCGACGGATCGAAGTGCATCGGCCTGATGAGAAAGCCGTGAATGTCGGCATTCTCTGCTCCCTTGAACCAGATCTCCTCCGCGTCGGGGAAGTGGTGCTCCGCGTAGACGTCATCGTTCACGCCGGTAATTTTTTTCACCTTCCCGCCCTTGCGATCGCACCGGAATATCTCGTAGTAATGCGTCATGGGACGGTAGCGGTATATGAAGAATCTGTCCTTCGGGCCGGCCTGGACACCCAGGTGATACCCGCGGCCCGCCGGACCATCACCGCCTATGACCGTCTCGACCTTGCCCCCCTTGATCGGAACCCTGAAGAGGTTGATATCGGCTCTGTCCTCCGCCTCGAAATAGAGATGCTTCCCATCGTGCGACCAGAAGAGCGAACCGACGCTCCGGTCGAAATTGCCGGTAAGGCTCCTCGGCTCCCCCGACGGGAGCTCCATCACGATAAGCTCGTAGCGGTCCGACTCGTAGTACGGTCGGCGTGTAGCCCGGTAGGCGAGGCGGCGGCCGTCCGGTGACACGCGCGGGTGGCCGTCCGCCGCCGGGTTGTCGGTCACTTTCTCGACCGGCCCGCCCTCTACGGCGACTTTCCAGATTTCCTCGTTGTACGAGACGGCCTGGTCGGGGTCCTGCTTTCCGGCGAAGTAGAGTGTTTTCCCGTCGGGGCTCAGGTCGAAGTCACGCCCCGCCGACGCCAGCCAGTAAGTCAGGGCGTCATACACGATATCCGGCGTCAGGTCCCGCGGCTCACCGCCGCCGGCCGTGATGTGGAACAGGTGCTGAGCCTTCCCGTCCTCGTACGTGTCCCAGTGGCGGTAGAGGAGGTGCTTGTGGACGATCGCCGTCACCTTCTCCTGTTCCTTTTCCTCGTCACGCTTCTTCACGCACTCGAGGTCGGGACAGTCGGTATAGACGCGACCCGTGAAGACGAAGCCCTTTCCGTCCGGCGTCCAGATGAAATCACCGACACCTCCGGGAAAATCGGTGAGCCCGCGGGCCTCACCGCCGCTTACGGGGAGCTGGTATATCTGCATCGCCCCATCACGGCTCGAAAGGAAAGCGATCGTTCTGCCGTCAGGCGACCACCGTGGATGGTTGTCGCTCTTCTCGCTCGTCGTCATGCGGCGCGGCGGACCGCCGGAAGCCGGAACGATCCAGATATCGGAATTCCTGCTGTTCTCATCGAAATCGGTGACCGAAACGACGTAGGCGACCCACTTGCCGTCCGGGGATATCCGCGGATCGCTCACGCTCTTCAGCTTCCAGAGATCATCCGGAGTCCACGGCTTTTTATCCTCCGCCCGGGCTGTCGTACACAGAAGACAGACAATCAATACTGCCACGGCAATGTAAAAATACCTTTCGATTGTTTTCATCGACGCTCCTTTCGTTCGGGATTCGTGCCGGAACCGCCTGCGACACCCTGGCATGGGGCCGCCTGTTCACGATTTCCGCCGCGAGGCAATAGTGTACCCGATTCACCTGTGGCAAGGAAGGGACAATTTCCCGTGGAATTTCCCGTAGAACTAAGCGCAGCAATCATGTATAACCTTTACCATAACGGATATCGATGAATACAAGGGGGGCGGCATGGCCAGGGAAACGGAAGACGCGCGGGAAGCAAGGTTGAAACGGTTTATCGAGACGATGAAATCGGAAAAGTGTATGGCGCTGATTGAACCGCTCAGGCATAAGATCAAGGCGTTCGATGAGGGAAAGATCCCGGCCGGGGACATATTCAGGACGGCTCATTACGTGGCGCGCGAGGGCGACCGGGTGACGGGCGATTTCAAGAAGCGTCCCGATGTGATCCTCGCGGGTATCGCCATGGCGGAGAACATGCACATCACCGGGATCGGCGGAATGGGCGTAAAGGTCCGCAAAGGCTCTCTCACCTCTATCTTCACCGATGCGATCGTGAACCCCGCACATCCCACGGGCTCGATGGAATCAGGTGTGGCCGGCGCCATCAGGAAGGCGGGCGGCGAGGAAATTGAGCGCGAGGCGGTCTCCATGGCTCCTCTCGAGGCGGGATCTGCGGTCTCGACAGGCGCGGGCAAACTTGCCAACCTGTTCGTTATCCACGCCCCGACGCAAAACGAAACTGGTGCCCTGAGCTCGCCGGAACTCGTGAAGAGAGCGGCGGTCGCTGCTCTCACGCTAGCCGAGGAACTCGAGTGCGTATCGCTCGCCATACCGGGAATGGGTACGGGTGCGGGGAAGGTGACCGCCGGGGACTCGGCGCGGGCTATCATCGAGGCACTGAAAAGCCATACAGGCACGAACGTGACCGACGTAATCCTGATCGACCGAAGCGACGAGATGGTCCAGGCGTTCATCGCCGAGCTCGAACGCTACGACGAGGAGGACGCATAACGTCCGTTATGCGGGTATGCTGCAGAAAATATTTTTCGACGGATTGTTGAACTTCTCGACGACCATACCTGCATCAGGCTAGACGGCAGTTGGCTTTCTTCAAGACCTGTTCCCTGACGTCACCCCTTGCCTTCCCCGGCTTAGCGAACTTCCCCGTCCAGCAGTAGAGACAGAGCTGCTCTCTCGGCAGCCCTATCGCGTCGATCATATCCTCGAGATACTGGTAGCGCAGCGTCGTCACCTCGAGATCCTTTGCAAGCCAGTCAACCATCCTGCCGTACTCGGCGGAAGTGTGATCGATGTATTTCGACAAGTCTTCGAGATCGTGTCCCTCGAGGTCCCGGATCGCCCTGCGGGCCGCAAGCTCGCTGATATCCCTCGTTGACAGGTTGAACCTGCACGGGAACATGAGCGGCGGGCAGGCAGGGCGTACGTGGATCTCACTCGCCCCTCCCTGCCACAGCTTCTTGATCGTGAAGTTCTTGAGCTGTGTCCCCCTCACTATCGAATCCTCGCAGACGACGATCCTGTTACCCTTGATGATATCTGTTATCGGAACAAGCTTCATCTTCGCGATATGGTCCCGCATCGCCTGTGAATGCGGCATGTAGCTTCTCCCGTAGCCGGGCGTGTATTTCACGAGCGGCCTCCTGTACGGCTTTCCCGACTCCATCGCATAGCCGACGGCGTGAGCGGTCCCCGAATCTGGTATGCCCGATACGACATCGACTCCAATATCCCCGTCCCTGACGGCAAGGCAGCGGCCGCACCTCTCCCGCACCGTTTCGACATTGATCCCCTCGTAGCTCGAGGCGGGAAAACCGGTGTATATCCAGAGGAATGCGCATACCTGGTTCGTATCGCGTCCGGC
>DAOVFR010000300.1 GCA_030672805.1 Candidatus Krumholzibacteriota bacterium | reverse complement strand
CGTATCGCGAGTCTGTTTTGAGTGAGGATGAAGTGCGGGAATCAGCTTTATCAGGATGATCTGAAACGTGTTTTTCAAGGAAAGGGGTTGAACATGAGATTCGAGTTTGATGACTTCGGCGAACTTGCCCATCTGAAGGTTGTCGGAGTCGGGGGAGCGGGCGGAAACGCCATCAACCGGATGATCTACTCCGGCCTGCAGGGTGTAGAGTTTATCGCAATAAACACGGATGCGCAGGTTCTTGAGCCATCCATGGCACACAAGAAGGTGCAGATAGGTAACAGGTTGACGAAGGGACTCGGTTCGGGCGGGGACCCGGCGATAGGCCGCCGCGCTATCGAGGAGGACAGCGATCTCGTGAGCGAGATGCTCGATGGCGCCGACATGGTGTTCGTGACAGCCGGCATGGGCGGTGGCACGGGGACCGGTGCAAGCCCGGTTATCGCGCGGATGGCGCGCGAATACGGCGCTCTCACGGTGGGAATCGTAACGCGCCCATTCTCCTTCGAGGGAAAGCGCCGCGACAGGCAGGCGCTCGAAGGGATCGCGGCACTCAAGGAAGAGGTCGATACCCTTATCGTGATCCAGAATGACCGCCTGCTCTCTCTCGTGCCGAAGGAGACGCCGCTTGCCGAGTCGTTCTCGAAGGCCGACGAGGTGCTGAATCACGCAACGAAGGGGATCTCCGACCTGATCATGATCCCCGGGCTCATTAACCTTGACTTTGCCGATGTTCGCTCTATCATGAGCGGTATGGGGGAAGCCCTCATGGGCTGCGGCGTCGCCAAGGGTGAGGATCGTTCCGTTCAGGCCGCCAGGATGGCGCTCTCGAGCCCGCTTCTCGATGATGTTTCAATCAAGGGCGCCAAGGGTGTACTGATAAACATCACCGGTGACGAACGGATGACGCTCCACGAAGTATCCCAGGCGACCGCGATAATCAGCGAGGAGGCAGGCGAGGAAGCCAATGTGATTTTCGGGGCCGTCGTGAACACCACGACAAGCGAGGACGAGATGACCGTGACGGTTATTGCTACCGGTTTCGAGGCGCCCGAGAGGGAGATCGCCTCGGCATTTACCGCCGGTACGATGGAGCGGGATCTCATCTGCATGGACGGGTTCGGCGGGGCGCGGAACCTTGATGAACCGGGCAAGCTGGAAAGGGTCGGGGTGAACATGATGAACGCCAGGAACTTCAACGAGCCGGACTTCGATATTCCGACCTTTCTCAGAAAACAGCTCGACTGAGAAAGGGGCAGCTATTGTCTTTCTGGGGTAAGATCTTCGGGGTCGAGAAGAACCCGGGCTACGAAAAGGGTATATGCTATTTCAACGAGGGGAAGTATGAGTTCGCCGCTGAAGAGTTCGAAAGGGTAATCGACAATTCGGGGAAGAACGATCCCGTTCACGCGCTGGCGCTGTTCTATGCAGCCGAGTCCCATGTACATCTCGGCACGTCGCTGTTCCACGGGGAAAAGCTCGATGAGGCACTGCGGCATTTCCGCGAGGCACTCGATGAAAACCCGACCTACCCCGACCTCTACTACCGGATGGGCGTTATTCACCACCGGCTCGGTACACCGGAAGAATCGATCTCGATGCTCAGAAAGGCGATCGAGCTCAACAACCGGTACTTCGAGGCAATCTGCTATCTGGGGATCGTGCTGTACGAAAAAGGTGAACGTAAGGATGCGGATGAACTGTTCAAGCGAGCTCTCGAGATCGGAGTCGATACACCAAGCCCCATCAGCAAGTTTCTCAGCACGCACCTGTCGGGGAGAGAAACCGACATTCCACCCCTTTCCTCGCTGAAGGAACTGATCAGCTTGGACACCGATTTCGACTCCTGCATGAAGGGGGGTCTCGAATCTTTCAACACGGGCAACTATGACAGGGCGGTCCAGTATTTCCGGAGGGCCGTCGAGGTTCACCCCGACTATGCGGACATCAGGTTCAAACTGGGACTATCGTACCTGAAAAGGGGTAACCACGAAGAGGCGCGTGTTGAGCTGGAGGAAGCTCTCGCGATAAACCCTGAATATACCGAGGCCCGCTTCTACCTCGGGATCGTCTTTCTGGACCGGAAGAATTACAGGGAGGCCCTCACCCACTTCGAGAATGCCGTTTCGCAGAAACCCGATTACGCTGATCTTCACTGTTTTCTCGGTGCGACGAGCTTCTACCTCGGTGACCTTGCGCGCGCCAAGGAGGTTCTCGAACGTGCGATGGAGCTCTCGCCGCAATACAGCATGGCACAGTATTACTACGGACTGCTTCTCTACACGATGGGCGACCGTCGGAACGCGATCGAGTATCTGTCCGGGGCGATGAAGTGCGGCGCCGAGGGGTACAACACGAGCATAAGTCTCGCCCTCGTCCACCTGCGGGAAGGGAATCTCGAGGAAGCGATGGTGGTGCTGAAAGAGATCCTCGATGCGGGCCCGGAGAGCGCCGACGTCCTGTACTTCATCGGCGAGGTCTACCTCAGGATGGACAAGCTCGAGGAGGCCGAAGCGTTCTTCCGAAAATCTCTCGAGGCCAATCCCGATTTTCTCAGGGCGAAGGAGAAAATAGCCCATATTCTGCTCAAGCGTGGC
>DAOVFR010000240.1 GCA_030672805.1 Candidatus Krumholzibacteriota bacterium | reverse complement strand
GTTCAATGTCGCCGTCCTCCATCTCCGCCTGGCCGGGAGCAGTCTCCCCGGAGGCTGCCGCCTCTTCGGGTTCGTGAGGCTTTTCTTCCCTCGAAGGCTGCTCTGCGGGAGGACCCTCGGCCGACGGCTTCTCGCCGCTCTCCGTCAGCTCGGTTGACGATTCATTCTCTTCTATATCGCCGTAGTCGGCGTCGTAATCTCTGTATTTTGTTTCCCGTGTGTCTGCAGCCGCGGGTTTTTCTTTCTCGGGTTCCTCCACGACTTTCAGCGGGAATCTTTCCTTGAACTCAGCTTCCGCCTCTTTTCCATTTTCATTCAGGTATTCAGCGACGCTGAGAACGATTCGCTTGTTCTGGGGATCTATCTTGATGACCTTGAGCGGAATCACGTCCCCCATCTGGAAATAATCGGTTGGTTTCTTCATACCGTCGATTCCTAGGTGGGAGAGAGGAACGAATCCCTCGACGTCATCACGAAGCTCTACGACAGCACCCCTGTCCATGATTCTCGTGATTGAGCCGCTCGCTTCCGTTCCGATCGTGTATTCTTTTGCAAGATCATTCCACGGATTCTCCCTCGTCTGTTTGATCCCGAGACTGATTCTCCGTTTCTCGCTGTCTATCTCGAGGACGACGACCTCCGCTTCTTCACCCTTTTTGATCATCTCCGACGGGTGTCGAATCCGTTTTGCCCACGACATGTCGGAAATATGTACCAGACCATCGATACCGTCCTCGATTTCGACGAAGGCCCCGAAATTAGTCAGGTTCCTGACCTTGCCCTTGAGTCTGGTACCCGAAGGATACTTGCTCTCGAGAGCTTTCCAGGGATCGGGCTCGAGCTGCTTGAGTCCAAGCGAGATCTTCTCGTGTTCCTTGTCGACATTCAGTATGGCGACCTCGACTGTATCACCGATCGCTACAACCTTGGATGGATGTTTGACGTGTCTCGTCCAGGACATCTCGGAAATGTGGATCAGGCCTTCTATCCCCTTCTCCAGTTCGACAAAGGCCCCGTAATCGGTGATCGAGACCACCTTGCCCCGGACCTTGTTGCCTATCGGGTAGCGTTCCTCCACGCCGTCCCAGGGGTAGGGCGTCAGTTGCTTGAGTCCGAGCGAGATTCGTTCTCGTTCACGGTCGAAATCGAGGATCTTGATGCTGAGCTTGTCGCTGATAGCGACCACCTCTGAAGGATGGCTGACCCTTCCCCATGTCAGATCGGTGAGATGGAGCAGACCGTCGATTCCACCGAGATCGACGAAAGCGCCGAAGTCAGTGATGTTCTTTACGATACCCTCGCGCTCCTCGCCGACTACCAGTTCCGCCAGCAGTTTCTTTTTCTTCTCCTCCCGCTCCTCTTCCAGGACGACACGCCTCGATACAACGATGTTTCGCCGCCTCTTGTTGAGCTTGATGATCTTGCATACGAGTTCATTGCCAATCAGGTTATCGAGGTTGGGCACCTGTCGGAGCGCGATCTGGGAACCGGGCAGGAACGCGTCGACGCCCATCAGCTTGACGACGAGACCACCCTTGATCCTGCGATCGACCTTCGTATTGACGACATCGCCCGAGTCATAGGCATCCTTGATGTCGCTCCACGCTTTCAGGAAATCCGCCTTTTTCTTGGATAGGACGATCAACCCATCCTGGTTCTCCATCTTTTCGAGAAATACATCGAACAGGTCTCCCCTTTTAACCTCGTCGCAGTTGGCGAATTCAACGATGGGAATCGTGCCCTCGCTCTTGAAGCCGACGTCGAGGATGACCTCCTTTTCCGTTACCGAGTATACCGTTCCCTTTACGATTTTCCCCTCGCGCAGTTCAACAGAGCTCTTCTGCATTTCCTCCAATGCGCTTACCCACTCAGCATTTTCCTCGCTTGATATGGAGAGTTCATCCGGTGATACCTTCTCGAAGATATCCAGGTATGATCTCGGATTCACGGCTGATTTTGATTCACCACCTTCCGTTATGGATTCTTGCCCGGTCAGACCGGAGCCCTGTTCTGTCTTTTCGAATTTTTCTTCCTGCATTAAAAAATCTCCCCTTTCATTTCATATTTTTCACAGAATAATATGATATGTAGTTCGGTCTGTGTAAGCAAGCGAATTCTCTGTCATTCAAAGCCGGAGTTTCGTGCCTTCGTTATCTCTTCCATCCGCCTGATAACGTTGTCGATCACCCAATCAGGGGTTGACGTACCAGTTGTGATGCCGACGCGTTCACATTGATCGAACCAGCCAGGGTCGATCTCTTCGGCGGTTTCAATGAATTTGGCCGGGATTCCACGGTCGATACACAGCCGGAACAGCCGTTTAGTGTTCGAGCTCGCCCGGCCCCCGACGACGAGCATCAGGTTCACATTCGACGCGAGTTCGAGAGTGGCTTCCCGTCTCAGCTCGGTGGCCTGACAGATCGTGTCGTACACGAGGAGATTATCAATCCTCTTTTCGAGCTCATGGATGATCGCCAGCGCCTTTTCCCGGCTGAACGTCGTCTGGATGACCAGGCCTGCCCTGTCGAGCTTGTCGATCTCCCGTGCGGCCTCGGGCGTATCGATGATGATCGCCCTGTCTCCCGCATTGCCGGAAATGCTTATGACCTCCGGGTGCTTACTGTCGCCTATGATGATCACCTGGTAGGATTTCTTCGAGAGCTGTTTGACGTACCCCTGGCTTCGCCCCACAAAGGGACAGGTTGCGTCGATCAGGTGGATTCCCCTCCGTTGCGCTTCTTCCAGCAGGTCGGGATGAACCCCATGGGCACGGATTATCAACGTCGCGCCGCTTTCAACCTCGTCGAGATTGGAGACCGGTTTGACGCCTCGGGATTTCAACCGCTCCACTGCCTGCATATTGTGGATAACATCGCCCAGCGTGTGGATATGGCCGCCGTGCTCGGCGAGCCCCTTGTCGATGAGCCTCATCGCCCGCTTGACTCCGAAGCAGTACCCCGTGTAGGGTGAGCAGATTATTTCAAGTTTCCGAGTCATGTTTAAGCATTCTGATCTCGTTAACGATCATACCGGCCAGAACCTTGTAGTCCCTTTTCTTGTTATCCGGCGTATAATCGTCCGGTATCCTGATTGGCGGTCCGATACGGACCTCGAGCCGTTTCTTCCTGATCAGGCACCGGCCCAGCTCGTTGGAACCGGTTACGTAGATGGGCACAATGGTTGTTCCGGCAAGCATCGAAATAAACCCGATCCCGGGTTTCAGGTTTCCCAGCTCCCCGTCCCTCGACCTTGTTCCCTCTGGAAACATCATGATCGATTCTCCATCTTTCAGTTTTCCGACGATGAGCTTCAGTGTCTTCCGGTCCATCTCACCCCTGTCGACGGGGATCGCATTATACGTTCGGATAAGCCATGCGAACAGCCTGTTACGGAAGAGTTCATGCTTGGCGACGAACCAGACCTCCCTGTTGAGCGTGCAGCCGACGATCGGAGGATCCGCGTATGAAACGTGATTGCTCGAAAATATGAAGTTTTCCCTGAAACGCAGATTATCCCTTCCGTAGACCCTGAGACCGAAAAGGGTGGTAAACAGAATCCTGAGGAACGAGCGGGCTAATCTGTAGTGGAACCGCGTCTTCCCGAAATCGCACGTCTCGCCCCTTTTTACCATTAGATCGGCGAGCCTGCCTGCCTCTTCCCTGACCTTCGATTCGATCACCGATACCTGTTCCTCTATCGTGATGTTGGCCGTATCGATGATGAACGCACCGGGAGGCTGGACGAGTGGGCTGTAATCGCGTCCGGCGTCGATCGAATCACGTCGGGTGATATTTTCCCTTA
>DAOVFR010000254.1 GCA_030672805.1 Candidatus Krumholzibacteriota bacterium | reverse complement strand
CCCCGGTCCCGACAAGAGCTTCGGTAATCTCGCAACAGGTCCTCTCGAGCAACTCTTTCCCCGCGCTGTGGGGAAACGGTCTCTTTTCGAGGTTTCGCGCCAGCCTCACCCGGCAGGATAAGACCATCTCGCTTTCCTCGTTCCCGCCGGAGAGCCACTCCGCCGGGCTCGTTATCAGTTCATTCAGTCCGGACATCAGCCGTTCCCCTCCCCGATAAATGTATCGAGGCTCCTGATCTCGTCGCGGATCTCGGCGGCCCGTTCATACTCTTCCATTTCGATGGCGCGGGACAGTTCCTTCCTGAGCTCGAGAACACGTCTCTTCAGCGTCACCTCTTCCCCGAATCGATTCGGCACCTTCCCGACGTGCCTCGTTTCGCCATGCACCGATCTGAGCAGCGGCAGGAGTTGTTTCCGGAAGACCTCGTAACATTCCGGGCAACCGAGCCTCCCACCTTTCTTGAACCTCGAGAATGTCATCCCGCAGTTCGAGCACTGTCCCCTCGCGTCTTTCCTCTCAACCGCTTTCGCCGCCGAGGAGAGAAGACCGGAAAGGAGGTCACCCATCGCAAAATTGCTCTTCTTCAGGTAGTCAAAACCCTTCTCCTCGGCGCAGTGGCTGCATATGTGTATCTTCTCAACCTTGTTGCCAACAACATTGGTGAAATGGATCGTCGCGTCGCGCTTCTTGCAGATCTGGCAGATCATCGTTACCCCTTATATCGGATGCAGCATTCCATCCTTCAGAACCAATCCCCTGTCGGCTATCTCGATCAGTTCCTTCTTGTGCGTCACGACAACAAACGACTGCTTCTTCGTGCGGCTGAGATCGCACATCAGCGAGTGCAGCCCGTTGCTGTTCTCGTCATCGAGATTCCCCGACGGTTCATCGGCAAGAACGATAGCCGGGTCGTTCATTAGCGAGCGCGCCATTGCCACACGCTGCTGCTCGCCGCCGGAAAGCTCGGCAGGACGGTGATGAACACGTTCGGAGAGCCCGACCTCGGCAAGGAGTTCAAACGCCTTTTCCTTATTTCCATCCCCGAATGCCCCGCGCAGAACGGCGGGCATCATGACGTTCTCCAGTGCGCTGAACTCGGGAAGCAGGTAGTGAAACTGAAAGACGAACCCGATGTCCCTGTTCCGCATCAGGTTGAGCTCTCGTTCCGAGCACTTCTGGGGGTCCGTTCCCCTTATGAGCATGGTACCCCCGTCGGGGGCGTCGAGCGTGCCGACCACGTGAAGAAGGGTGCTCTTGCCGGCGCCCGACGCTCCGAGAATGACGACCACTTCACCCTCGTCCACGGTCAAATCGAGACCTCTGAGGACCTCGATCGGCCCCTTCGTCCCCCGGAACGACTTCCAGATTCCCTCTGCCTTGATAACACTCATCATCGATAAAATATACGCTGTTCTTCCTCCCGGTACAAGTACGCCGGTCCATGCCCGGCGTTCCCGCCGATCAATCGTACCGTATCGCGTCGAGCGGCAGCAGCCGGCAGGCCTCCCAGCTCGGATAGATCGTCGCCGCAAACGAGATCACGAGCGAGGCGAGGCTTACAAGGAGTACGTCGAGTTTCTCGACGAGTACCGGAAGCGTGTTGATGAAATAAACGTCCTGAGGCAGGTCAATCTCTATCGTCCCCAGGATCGCGCAGATGGCGAGTCCCGCTGCCACGCCCATCACCGTTCCGATGGATCCGATCAGCGTACCCTCTATCATGAAGATCGACATGATCCCCCTCGACGACGCCCCCATCGAACGGAGGATGCCGATCTCGCTCCGCTTCTCCATGATGACCATCGTGAGCATCCCCACAAGGTTGAACGCCGCCACGAGTATGATCAGCGTCAGGAGAAGAAACATCAGTATCTTCTCGACCTTGATGTAGCTGAAGAGATTCCTGTTCATGTTGATCCAGTTGTTCGTTCCGTACACGTACGTCTGGAGCATATCATGTATCTGCTCGTCGACCTCGGCGGCCATGTATATATCCCTGATCTTGATCCCGAGCCCCCTCGTCGCCGCCTCGAAGTCGAACAGTGTCTCCGCTTCCTCAATATCGATATATGCGAAACGCGAGTCGAATTCGTAGACGCCCGTTTTGAAGAAGCCGATGACCCTGAAGTCGCGTGTGCGTGGATGGATTTTTCCGACCCTGAGCTCGGCCGGCGCGGTCACCAGCGTGATAACCTCGCCGAGGGCTATCATCATGTCTACACCCAGGTCTTCGCCCAGAACGATCCCCGGGCAGCTCTTGTCATCGTCGAAGCCCTCCACGGCAAAGGAGGTGATCGGAGGATACACCGAATCGACAACGGTCGATACGCGCCCCTCCCCCTCGATATCCACTCCCTTGACGATAACCCCCTTGGTCTTGACGCGTACGCCGGGCACAACCTCGTAATAGGTCAGAGCCTCTCCCCTGATGAATGGAGATGTGGCTATGACAGGGGGAAGCGCCTCGAGAAGCGTGGCGACCGAATCGATTCCGGACCACGATTCCTGGGTCCGGCTGAAGACAAGCACGTGCGTGTTGAAGCCGATGATCCTGCTCCTGAGCTCGTTCTCGAACCCGTTCATCAGGGAAAGAACGATGATGAGCGTTGTCACGCCGACGAAGGTGCCCCCCACGGCAATCATCGTCACGCGCGATACAAAACCGCTCCTGCGCTTCGTCTTGAGGTACCTCAGCGCTATGGTGAACGAGTAATGCATCTCAATCAAGCCTTCCCACGCTCATCTTCCGGGCGCATCTGGGGAAACAGGATAACGTCCCGGATCGAGTGCGAGTTCGTAAGCAGCATGACGAGCCGGTCGATGCCGATACCGAGCCCGCCCGTCGGGGGAAGCCCGTACTCGAGTGCCCTCAGGTAATCCTCGTCAACCGGGTGAGCCTCGTCGTCCCCGGCCGCTTTCATTCTCGCCTGCCGCTCGAAGCGCAGGCGCTGGTCCAGGGGGTCGTTCAGCTCGCTGAACGCGTTGCCCACCTCGAACCCCGCTATGTACGGCTCGAACCGTTCGACCAGTCCCTCCTCGCTCCGGTGCATCTTCGCCAGCGGCGAGAGCTCGACCGGATAATCCACGATGAACGTCGGCTGGATCAACGCCGGCTCTACCAGCTCGGAGAAGAGGATGTCGAGCAGCCCGGCGCGGCCGATGACCTCTTCATGGTCGATTTCCGCCGTCCCGGCCGTCTTCCTCAATGCGGCCTCGTCCGCTTTCCGAAGATCCTCGCCGGTCGCCTCGCGGAGCGCGTCGAAGAAGGTGAGACGGCGCCAGGGCGGGGAAAGATCGATCTTATGGTCTCCGTAATCGATCTCATGGGCGTCGAGCATCTCGTCGCAGAGCCTCGAGAAGATCTTCTCGACGAACGACATCATGTCATTGTAGTCCCAGTACGCAGCGTAGCATTCGAGCATCGTGAACTCCGGGTTGTGTGAGCGGTCCATCCCCTCGTTCCTGAAATCCTTCGAGAACTCGAACACCCGTTCCATACCGCCGACGACGAGCCGCTTGAG
>DAOVFR010000026.1 GCA_030672805.1 Candidatus Krumholzibacteriota bacterium | reverse complement strand
CACTTTCCGATACCGTACACTCCGGGGCCGACAGGGGAACCTCGCCTCTCCCGGAGCCGTGAAACTCGAGCCTTTTCCTCGGAAAGACCGGGACCGCTTCACCGCCCCTACCTTCAACCTCACCATTCCCGCGCCCCTCACCGTCTTCAATCAAGCACCATCTCCCGGTATCTGCCTCGTGAGGATCGAGTATCCTCGCGCCGATTTCGATGTTTCCCTCTTTCCGTCCGGTCGCTCCGAGAATGAGCGCTCCCGCGTAATATCCCTCGGCGCTTCCGCCGGAAACGGCGGCGAATACCATCTCCTCGAGACCCGCCTCCCCGCGAACCGGAACCTTCACCAGGAATGTCCGGTCATCCTCACCGCGGCTTCCGTCTCCGGGGTCTCCGATCTTGAAATCGATGAGAAGCGCCGCTGCAAGCCGCGCCGCCCTCGAGTCGCGGCTTCCTCCCTCGGGATATTCCAACTCCGTCGTGAACCCTACAAAATCGCGGACATGGCCATAACTCCACGTGTAGCTTCGCTGTCCGAGCACGAGACCGGTTGCGGGCTCGACCGCCCTCGTCACGATCATCCTGTCGCCGACCGCCGCGAAATCCTCGTCTATCAGCCCGTCACCGTCGTTATCGATGCCGTCTATCGGATCCTCGTCTATCAGCCCGTCACCATCGTCGTCTCTTCCCCGGTCGGGTGACCGTTTCCCGCCCTCGCATCCCTCGCGAAGCCCGTGTACGTCGCCACCGATATCAAGCGCCGCAAACCGTGCCGGGCCCACGCTCACAGGTTCCTCCCCGTCATTCGTTTCGATTCTGGCCATTATGCCGCACGAGCCGAGAAACTCCATCCCTGCTTCACCCGGCCAACGCAGGCCATACCACAACCGGCCGTCCCGCGCTGACGACAGGGCGCCGTTCCCAGGCATGTTCAGAATGACCCTGCCGACGCGATGGACCCTTTGGTTCTCTTCACCGGGTTCGGCCGCGCCGGCGAACACAACCGCAGCCCCGGCCAGTACGGCTGTTATGATGAGCTTAAGAAAAACCGGGCGATTGAGTATCGTCATATCGGTTTCTTTTCGTCATTCCTCCGGCCGGCGGTCCCGGGCTCTCCGGGGTCAGACCGGTCCATTTTTACCTCGTCTTCTCCTTCACCCTCTCCTGCCTCATTCTCGATTCCCCCGGCCGAGTCCTCTTTCGCGATCAGCGCAACGTCCACGAGCGCATCCCCATCCTTCAGGTTGATCAGGCGAACCCCCTTCGTGGCGCGCCCGATCAGGGGAATGCCATCGACCGGACACCGGATGACCATGCCGTTCTTCGTTATCATCATCGCCTCGTCGGTCTCAAGGACCTCTTTCGAGGCAACGAGATCACCGTTCCGCTCTGCCGTCGAGATGCATACAGCGCCCTTGCCGCCGCGTCTGGTATTCCTGAAATCGCTCATCCGCGTTCTCTTGCCGTATCCGTGTTCGGTGACGGTGAGAAGCTCGGTTCCCCGCTTGACAATCACCATTTCTACAACCTCGTCATTGTGCCCGAGATTCACGCCCCTCACGCCCCGCGTGGCCCTTCCCGTGCTCCGCACGTCACGCTCGCTGAACCTGGTGGACTTGCCCTTCCGCATCGCCAGTATGACATCATCGTTGCCGGATGTCAGCCGGGCGCCGATAAGGCGATCGCCCTCGCGCAGCAGGATCGCGATTATCCCTCCGCGGTGTACGTTCGAGTATGCGGACAGATGTGTTTTCTTTACCGAGCCCTTCCTCGTGGCCATCATGAGGTAAGCGTCCCTGCCGAAGTCCGGGACCGGAACAAAGGCGGTGATGTTCTCATTGCGGGACAACTCGAAAAGGTTCACGATCGCCTTGCCGCGCGCAAGCCTCCCTCCCTGCGGGATCTCGTGGACCTTGAGCCGGTAGCATCTGCCCTTGTCGGTGAAGAAAAGGATGTAGCTGTGAGTCGAGGCGATGAAGAGGTTCTCTACGAAATCCTCCTCCTTCATCCCGAGCCCCGTGATGCCCTTGCCGCCGCGCCGCTGGCGCCGGTAGGTGCCGATCGGTATGCGCTTGATGTAGCCCGTATGCGTGATCGTTATGATCACGTTCTCCTCGGCGATCAGATCCTCGATCTGGAAATCTCCCTCGTCGTCGACGATTTCAGTCCGCCGCTCATCTCCGTATTTCTCGCCGATGTCGTTCAGCTCTTCCTCTATAATACCGAGCAGCTTTCTCCTGCTCTCGAGAATCGACCGCAGGTACTCGATTTTCTTGATGAGCTCTAGGTATTCCTCATCGATCTTCTTTCGCTCAAGTCCTGTAAGGCGCTGCAGCCGCAGGTCGAGAATCGCCTGCGCCTGCACTTCGGTCAGCTTGAACTGTTTCATGAGGTGCGTCTTCGCCTCTGCCGGCGAGGCGCTCTGCTTTATCAGCCGCACGATCGCGTCGATGTTGTCGAGGGCGATCTTGTACCCCTCGAGTATATGGGCCCGTTCCTCAGCCCTGGTCAGGTCGTACCGGGTGCGGCGCGTGACGACCTCCTCGCGGTGGGCAAGAAAGGCGCTCATCATGGTCTTGAGCTTCATGACGCGCGGCATGAGCTTGTCCAGGGCCAGCATGATGATCCCGAACGTTACCTGGAGCTGCGTGTGAGTAAAGAGCTGGTTCAACACAACCTTGGGGTATGAATCCTTCTTGAGCTCGATGACTATCCGCATACCGTCCTTGTCGGATTCGTCCCGGATATCGGAAATTCCGGTCAGCTTCCCGGCGCGTACGAGAGCGGCGACTTTCTCGATGATCGAAGCCTTGTTCGTCTGGTAGGGGATCTCGCTTACGATTATGCTCGTTTTACCGTTCTTCTGCGTCTCGATGCTTGCCCGCGCGCGCAGAATTATCCTTCCCTTGCCGCCGCGGTACGCCTCCCTGATGCCGCCGCGGCCGTAAATGATCCCTCCCGTCGGAAAATCCGGGCCCTTGACTATCAAGCACAGCTTGTCATCCGATATATCGGGGTCTTTCAGCACGGCCTTCAACCCATCGATGATCTCGCTGAGATTGTGAGGCGGAATGTTGGTGGCCATGCCGACTGCGATTCCCGTGGCGCCGTTAATCAGGAGGTTGGGGACCCTGGCAGGCAGCACCAGCGCCATCTGTCTCGTCTCGTCGTAGTTGGGCCCGAACTCCACGGTCTCCTTGCCAAGATCCGTCAGCAGCTCCTCGGCGAGCCGGGTCATGCGTACCTCTGTATACCGCTCCGCGGCGGGTGGGTCGCCGTCGATCGATCCGAAGTTGCCCTGTCCGTCGACGAGCGGGTACCGCAGCGAAAAGTCCTGGGCGAGCCTCACCACGGCATCATAAACGGCCGCTGTACCGTGGGGATGGTAATTGCCAGTCACGTCTCCGGTAAGCTTCGCTGATTTCCTGAACGGCTTGTTGTGCGCTATTCCCAGGTCATTCATCGCCAGGAGAATCCTCCGGTGGACCGGCTTCAGACCGTCACGCACGTCGGGAAGCGCGCGCGAAACGATCACGCTCATGGAGTAATCGAGATAGCTTGTTCTCATCTCGTCTTCGATGTTGACCGGAATCACTCGCTGTCGGTTAATCTCCATCTACCAATTCCTCCCCGGGTTTCAGGCGGGTTTCCCCGCTTCGAAGCGCGTTACCCCCGCTTTGCCCCGCACGTCTTGCGATTTGTTCTATATATCAAGGTTCCTGACCGAAAGAGCATTTTCCTGTATGAATTTCTTGCGGGGCTCGACATTGTCTCCCATGAGCACCGTAAACACCTGGTCCGCCTCCACCTCGTCCTCGAGTGTCACCTTCAGAATGGTCCGCCGCTCGGGATCCATCGTCGTCGCCCACAGCTGATCCGGGTTCATTTCGCCGAGTCCCTTGTAACGCTGCAGGTACACCCCCTTCATGCCGTCGAACCTTTTAATGATCTTGTTCTTTTCATCATCGTTGTACGCATAATACACTTCCTTCCCTTTCTTGATGCGGTAAAGGGGAGGCTGCGCTATGTAGATATGCCCTTTCTCTATGAGCTGCGGCATATACCGGAAGAAGAGCGTGAGTATCAGGGTGCGTATGTGTGCCCCGTCGATATCCGCGTCGGTCATGATGATGATCTTGTGATACCTTGCCCTGGAGAGATCGAACTCCTCCTCGCCGACCCCGGTGCCGAGAGCCGTGATGATCGTTTTTACTTCCTCGTTCGCGAGAATCTTGTCGATCCGCGCCTTCTCGACATTCAGTATCTTTCCCTTAAGCGGCAGTATTGCCTGGAATCTCCTGTCACGCCCCTGCTTTGCCGATCCGCCGGCTGAATCACCCTCGACGAGGTAGAGCTCGCAATGCGCCGGATCGGTGAGTGAACAGTCGGCGAGCTTTCCCGGCAGCGCGCTCGACTCGAGGGCTGATTTCCGCCTGACCAGCTCCCGCGCCTTTCTCGCCGCGTCACGCGCCCTGGCTGATTGTGTCGCCTTGTTTATAATCTTCCGTGCAACCGCGGGGTGCTCCTCGAGAAATTCGCCAAGCTTCTGGCCGAGGGCGCTTTCGACCATCCCCCCGACTTCACTGTTACCAAGCTTCCCCTTCGTCTGGCCCTCGAACTGCGGATCGGGAAGCTTGACGCTTATAACCGCGGCAATCCCCTCTCGCGCGTCGTCTCCTGAAAGGGAAATCTTCTGCTTCTTGAACAGATTGTTCTTCTGGGCATAGATGTTCAGTGTCCGCGTAAGCGCTTTCTTGAATCCGACGAGATGTGTGCCGCCGTCAACCGTGTTGATGTTGTTCGCGAAACAGAATATCTTCTCAGAGTAGGAATCGTTGTACTGGATCGCTATCTCTATCTCGTACCGTTCCCGCTTGTCATCGATATATATCGGCGGCCTGTGCAATGTCGTCCGGTTCTGATTGAGGAACTTAACGAACGAGACGATGCCGCCGGTGTACTTGAAATCATGCTCCTTGTCCGAACGTTCGTCCGTGAACTTTATCGCGATCCCCTTGTTCAGGAAGGCGAGCTCCCTGAAGCGCTGTGACAGCGTGTCGAAACTATAGTTCAATGTGCTGAATATCTTTTCAGATGGGAGGAAGGTCACCCTGGTTCCGGAGATGTTCTTCTTTCCTTTCTCTTTGTGCTCCTTCAGCGGCCCTGCCGGAACTCCCCTCTCGTACCGCTGCACATAGTATCCGCCGTCTCGCCAGATCTCTACCTCGAGCCATGCAGACAGCGCATTTACAACCGAAACTCCCACACCGTGCAAGCCTCCGGACACGCGGTAGCTCTTGTGGTCGAATTTCCCTCCCGCGTGCAGCGTCGTCATGACCACCTCGACCGCGGGTTTCTTCTGGGTCGGGTGTATATCGACCGGGATCCCCCTTCCGTCGTCCATCACGCTGACCTGCCCGTCTTTCAAGATCTTGATATCGATGGTGCTGCAATGCCCCGCCATCGCCTCGTCGATGCTGTTGTCGACGACCTCGTATATCATGTGATGAAGCCCGTGGATATCGGTGCTTCCGATGTACATGGCCGGCCGTTTCCTCACCGCGTCGAGCCCCTTGAGGACCTGTATCCCTCGCGCTGTATACTCCTGACTCATTCCTCGCCCCTCTTCCTTTCAAGCCTCAAGCGAATACCCTTCAGCTTCAGCCCGGGGAACCGCTCGCGGACCCTCTCGGCGATCTCCTGCCGGTGGAACTGGATTTCCTGCATCCAGACGTTGTTTTCCACCTCAACGACCAGCACGCCTTGATGCAACCCCTCCGGCCTGCTTCGTTTCGATACGGCGTCACCTACGATTTCCGTCCACTCCTCAAGGAGCCTGGCTTCCTCCATCCTCCCCGTTATCCCGAGGCTGTCGAGCACTCCGGGCAGCACATCGCCTACGCGGCACAAAGCCTTTCCACGCTGTTTTCCGCGCTTATTCCGCCCGGTTCCCAACTTCATTAATTCTAGTAATAAAACCGTAAAAAATAAATAAAAAAATGCGATCTATACTCGTTCTTTTCGATCCGTTCTTCCGTTCATCATAACAGCTATTCCGGTCATCCGGCGTTTTGCGCGTATTGTGCTCAGAGCGCATGCGCCGCTTCACTACGTTTCAACCCCGACCCCGCATCGCAACTCCTTCCCGCTCGAGAAAACACCACTCGCCACGGAGTAGAGAACGGCGCCTGATGTTTCCGTAGTCACGCGGGGCAATACTTCCGTTCCCGGAGAAGTGATAAAGTTCTGGTACTTGTCTGAAAGAAGGGAACCTACCCGCGTTGACGCTTCGGCGTCGAGCTCTGAAAAGATGTCATCGAGAAGAACAACGGGGCGCTCCGCGCGCCGCTTCATGATCGCAGCCGCCTGGGCAAGCTTCATCACTATTGCGACAAGACGCTTTCTGCCCTGCGACCCGTACCGGCGCAGCCCTGTCTTTCCCAGATAGATGGCGACGTCATCGTAATGGGGGCCCGCCATCGTGTGCCCGCGCCTCCTCTCTCCGGGTCTCACCGCGTGCAGGGCCTTCCTGAACGCGTCGGCGGTTCCGTTTCCCTCCGGATCGAATGAACACTCGTACACCATACGCAAAGGCTCCGATCCTGGGAGAATTTCTTCTAACATGTCCGCGGCGACCAAGCTCGTCTCGCCTAGCATGTCCTTTCTCCCGCTTACGATTTTTGCTCCTTTCTCAACAAGCTGCTCATCCCACGCATCGATCTCTCCGGACATTCGGCCCGTATCGGCGTAACCTTTGAGCAGAACGTTACGCTGTTTAAGTATTTTCCGGTAGCTCTTGAGATCGCTCAAGAACGCCGGAGAGACCTGCGCCGCCGTGTAATCAAGGTATGTTCTCCTTCCTCCCGGAGGGCCCGATGCGAGCATAACATCGCCCGGTGTAAAAATAACTGTCGGGATAACGCCGATTATCTCGGACATCCCTGATATTCTCTTCCCGTTTATCGAGGCTTTTATATTTCCCTCTCTTTCAAGACTCATCTCGAGCCGGAAATCGACACTTGAGTCGCTTTTGCACGATAGCCGCGCGAACATGTAGTCTTCCCCGAACATGAGAATTTCCTCTGACCTGCGTGTCCTGAAGGACCTGCCAAGAGAGAAAAGGTGGATCGCCTCAAGGAGATTCGTCTTACCCTGGGCATTACGCCCCGTTATCAGGTTGAATGTCCCTGAAAAGCTCAGTGCCGCTCTTGAGATGTTGCGGAAGTTCCTTATCTCGATCGCCCGTACTATCAACCCCGGTCACCGCACTCCCCGCGTCTTGTACGCTAGCCGATCCTGAGAGGCATGATAATGCATACCTGTTTGATGTCCGCTTCCTGCGAAACAGGTTTTATAAGACCCGCATTATCGGGCCTGTCGAGCAGGAATGAAATCTCGTCCGAATCAATCGTTCTCATGATGTCGAGGATATAGCTTGCGTTGTAACCTATCTCCAACGGGTCCGAAGAAAAGGATGCCTCGATCTCCTCGCTTGCTTCGCCGATCTCCTGAGTACTGACGTGGAGCTTGAGTTTGTCCTTGTCCAGGGAAAATATTACCTGATGCGTCAGTGCATCAGACAGGATAGCCACTCTTCTGGTAGCATCGGCAAGTACTGATTTTGTAACAACAAGTTCCTTCTCGTTGGCCGCAGGTATAACTTTCTGGTAGTTGGGAAAAGGTCCCTCGAAAAGCCTCGAATAAATAGAGGTTCCCGACATTTCAAAAGATATACTGTTCTCGCCTATGTCCACATCGATTTTCTCTTCCCCTTCCGCATAGGCTTTTAGTGTCGAGAGAGCTTTTGGAGGAACGATAACATCCATCTTCTTGACATCCGGCAATTCAATTTTTGTTTCCACTTTTGCAAGACGGTGACCGTCAGTTGATATCATCGCCAGTCTGTTTCTGTCGACCTCCCAGAGCACACCACAGAGAGCCGGTCTTGTGAGATCCGTTGATACTGCGTATATCGATTTCTGGATAAGTTTAAGCAACAGCCCAGGATTAATTGTAAATGATGTTTTTCCCTCCTGTTTCGGCATGGTGGGGAAATCATCAGAGCTTCTGCCATTTACGACAAACCTGCTCTTGCAACATATGATTGTTAATTTTTCCCGGTCGGCTTCAAGAATCACCTCATCACCCGAAAGAGATTTTACTATCTCGGCGATCTTCTTTCCCGGCACAGCTATCTTTCCCTCTACCTCCACCCTGCCCTTCACTTTTGACGTAACCGATATGTCAAGGTCTGTAGCGGAGAATGTGATTCCATTTCCGTCTGCACCGATAAGCATGGTGGATAGAATCGGCATTGTTGTCTTTGATGGAACAACGGTGGAAATAGCACTCACTTTCCTGCTTAACTCTAAAAGTGGGATGATAACCTTCACTCGGCGACCTCCTTCAATATAACCGTTCAAAAAAGCGCCCGTAATATCTTGTCATTCAACGGGGGAAGGAAATGATAATGCAACCCGGGGGGATTATTCAAGTGATTTGATGTGCAGCGCATATAATATAATATCTCCTTATTTTATATTATTTCGAGAATGCATAGTAGAGTTTGGAATTGTGGAATTGTTGAAAGATTACAATTAACCCCGTCCTTGTTACGTGACCCGGCCGTGCCTGACTGTAGAAAATTTCTTGAAATGTGTTGAAGCATGCGACAATGGAACCATATATCCACAACGATTAACAATATTTGCACGGGGCGTATGTGGACAGTGTGGATAACCGGCGGCACAAGGCGCCGACACTAGGAATACAGCCCCTTCTTCACCCTCTCTACCTTTTCCCGCATGGCGGGGTCCTCCAATATAAGACGCTCTATCTTTTTCAGCGAATGAAGGATCGTGCTGTGGTCGCGGCCACCGAAAAATTTACCGATATTTACAAGAGAAAGGTCGGTAAGCTGCCGGCAAAGGTAGATCGAGACCTGGCGGGCGAGGACGACCCTGCTGATTCTTGTCCTTGCCCTCAGGGAGTCTTGCGGGACATCGAAATCTTGAGCTACCGTTTTAATAATGGCCTGAACGGATGGCTTCTTCCTGGTTGTGCTTTTAACTATGTCACGGAGCACGCCAAGCGCCATTTCCTCGTTTATCTCACGGCGAGTAAGGCTGGCACAGGCAAGTAGCTTGATAAGCGAACCCTCAAGCTCACGGATGTTATTTTTCACGCTTTCCGCGATGATCTGAATCACGTCGTGAGAGATCTGGATCTTTTCCTTCTCAACCTTCTTTTGAAGAATAGCAATGCGGGTTTCGAGATCGGGGGGCTGGATATCAGTGATAAGACCCCATTCGAATCTCGACGTAAGGCGCTGCTGCAGCCTGGGTATCTCCTTGGGAGGGCTGTCGCTCGTAACGACGATCTGTTTATTTGCGTTGTGCAGGGCGTTGAAAGTGAAGAAAAACTCCTCCTGGGTGCTTTCCTTGCCGGCGAGGAACTGGATATCGTCGACGAGGAGAACGTCAACTTTCCTGTAACGTTCCTTGAACTCGAGAGTTATGCCGGTTTTGATCGCATGTATAAGCTCGTTCATGAAACTCTCTGTTGAAACATACGCGATTCTCGCGCCGGGATCGTCCCGGATAATGTGATGCCCGATTGCCTGGAGAAGGTGTGTTTTTCCAAGACCGACGCCACCGTAGATAAAGAGAGGATTATAGGCACGGGCGGGATTCTCCGAAACGGCAAGGGCGGCCGCGTGGGTGAGGCGGTTCCCGCTGCCCACGACGAACTCGTCGAACGTATATCGAGCGTTGAGACGCACCCCGCTCTGAAGCGAGCGGGGGCTTTCGCTGACTGCGGGGGCCGGTTCGTTGTATATGGGCGAAGGAGCCCGGGGCGGAACGGGAGCGGAGGTAAATTCAACAACAACTCTTTTTCCGATAACCTCGGAGGCGGCACGAGCGATCTTGCTGTGGTGATGTTCGGAAAGCCAATCGATGAAAAAAGGGTTGGGACCCTCCACGGTAAGCTTGCCCTCGCTGTATCCAACGAGACGGGTAGGCTTGAACCATGTGTGGAAACTCTGGGGATTTACCGTTCCGCAAAGTCGCTCGAGCACTTTTTCCCAGAGGAAACGCAAGCTTTCCATTCCGGGGAAACGGCCAGGATTCCCCGCCTTGTCCGATATGCTTCGGCTCAAGAGAAAAAACTCCCCCAA
Source organism: Candidatus Krumholzibacteriota bacterium (assembly GCA_030672805.1). Lineage (GTDB taxonomy): Bacteria > Krumholzibacteriota > Krumholzibacteriia > Krumholzibacteriales > Krumholzibacteriaceae > DAOVFR01. Next base: position 5,038 of record DAOVFR010000026.1, on the reverse strand, counting down.
CGGAAAAGAAACCAATCCCAAGGAACCCGGGTTATCCACACTTGTGGATAACTCTATAACTTTAATACTTACAAAAAGAAAGGCGGTCCATTTAACGTGCTTTTAAACGGTTTTGCACATTCTCGTTCGAGAAATGGCGGCAAAAATGTGTGACCTTGAACGTCCGGAGCACTGAAGGGGAAACCCCCCTAATCCCGCGGACGGAAAGCTACCATAACGATGAAGGTTAATCAAGATAATTTTCAAAGGACGGGCAACAATTTTATAAGATGTTGTGGGAAAAGATGTTGGACAAAGGGGAAAAACCAAGGCACCGGAAGGGTGTAACGATGACGGAAAAAAGAGGGATGGTTGAATGTTAAAAGTCGGGGAAAAACAAGGGGTTAAGAAATTAAAGGATAAATAACTTGACAAACATAAGAGGCAGTAATATCGTAGAATGTTTATATATATGAACCGATCTGAAACACCATGAGACATCAATAATAGGGTAGGAGCAGGAGATGAAGCGCACATATCAGCCACACAACAAAAGCAGAAAGAGAACGCACGGATTCAGGAAAAGAATGAGTACGAAGAACGGGAGACTTGTACTGAAAAGGAGGAGACAGAAAGGAAGGAAACGCCTCGCGGTGTAAAATGTGAGAGCGATGCTGAAGAATGGCATCAAGAGGTTGAAGAAAAACAGCCAGTTCAGGCTCGTATACCGGGAAGGAACGAGAGTGGCTGGCGGCAAAATCATCGTCTATTATCTTAAACAGGGAAACGGGGGGATACTCCCCGGATTCGTAGCAAGTAAACGTACTGTTGGAAAAGCACACCAGAGGAACAGGGCGAAGAGGCTGATGCGAGAGATATTCAAGAGGCTGAAAAATCGCATCCTTGAAAAAAATATCTGGCTTGTTTTTATCGCATCTTTTCGCCCCGAAGAGACAGAGCTCGAGGAACTGATCGAAGACGTAGAAAGCTCGCTGGGAAGGGCTGGACTAATATCAGGATGCGGATGATATCAAGTATTGTCGAAAAAGCTGGCCTTGCGGCCGTATGGATATATAGACATGCAATTTCCCCGTATCATCCACCCGCATGCAGGTTCACGCCTTCCTGCTCGGCTTATGCCGAAGCTGCACTCAGGAAGCATGGCCCGGTGAAGGGGCTTCTTCTGATAGTGTGGCGGCTCCTCAGATGCAATCCCGTCTCGCCGGGTGGCTTTGACCCCGTAAAATGACAGTCGGCACTTGATCACGATACCTGAAGGGAAGGAGAGAATGGACAGGCGGTCTCTGTATGCGGTTGTGCTGACCTTTATCATACTGATCGGTTGGCACTATTTATATGTAAAACCCAAGAACGAGGAGATGGCGGGAAAGCGCCTGTCGATTATTGCGGAAAAGGCGCGCGAAGATTCTCTTGCCGCACTGCGTGGCACGGCCGAAGAAGCCAGGGAACAGCATGAAGAGATTTTCCGGGAAACGCCAGGGCCGGCGGAAACATCCGGAGGCACGGAAGAAACCGCTGAATTTGCAAGCGTGGTTTTTTCCGGAATGACGGCAGAGAAAAAAATTGCAGTTATCACCGATCGTATGATTATCGAGATGAGCAGTCACGGCGGAGAGCTGCGGACCGTAAAACTGGTCGACTTCAGGGTGAATGACGGGAACATGGTCAATCTCGTTCCGGAAGGTGAGAAGGGCGGAATTGCTCTGCTGATCGGGACGGGAAAGGGTTGGAACAGTCTCACCGAAACCCCCTTCGATACGTACGTAGACGGCGCTCCCCTCGGGGAAGACGCCGAGATACGTCTGGGCGATGCAAGGCACGAGGTTGAGATATCGTTCAGGAGGGAGTACGAAACGGGAGGCTATATCGAGAAGAATTTCACGTTTCACAGGGACGGATACGAGGTAGACCTGGAAATCAAGATCACGAGGGAAGGATCGCTTAGAAATTCTGAAGTATACGCCGTATCGTGGGAATGCGGACTCGCGACTACCGAGAAGGACAAGAAACGGGACTGGCAGCAGTTCGCATCGTTTGGATGGGTGGGAGAGGATTTTAACAAGAAAGGGCTCGGGAAGTTCGGTAAGGAGACGGAGATAATCCAAGAGGGGATGGTCAGGTGGGCAGGCGCGAGGACGAAGTACTTCCTCAGCGCGGTCATCGCCCGGGAACAGCGCGCCGGGATTATCCGGATGCTCGGAAAAAAGAGTGACAACTTCATCGGCTACTCCCTGGGATATGAGTTCAGGGGTGACCCTCGCCAGGTCACCGATTCATTCACGTGCTACTTCGGCCCCCTCGACATTAACAAGCTCAAGGGCTACGGGGTAGGCCTCGAAAAGACGATCGATCTGGGGTGGATGCGTTTCTTCAGCGTTCTGGTCCTGAGGCTGATGATCTATCTTAAGAGCTTCATCCCAAACTACGGCTTTATCATCATTATTCTTTCCGTCCTTACAAAGGTCATCTTCTACCGGCTGACACACAAGAGCTTCAAGTCGATGAAGGACATGCAGAGGCTCCAGCCAAAGATCAAGGAGCTCCAGGAGAAGTACAAGGATAACAAAGAAAAGATAAACCAGGAGATGATGAAGCTGTACAAGGAAGGGGGGGTCAATCCGCTCGGCGGATGCCTGCCGCTTATTTTTCAGATGCCGGTATTCATAGCACTGTTCAATGTTCTGAGAAACACGATCGAACTGCGCGGCGCCCCGTTCTTCCTGTGGATCAACGATCTTTCATCGCCGGACGTGCTGTTCAGCTTCGGCGCAAAGCTGCCGCTGGTCGGCAACGAGTTTCACCTGCTGCCGATATTCATGGGCGCAGCGATGGTCGTTCAGTCGAAGCTTGGAGGTTCGCCGGGCGGCGAAGCCGCGCCAGCAGCACAAACAAAGATGATGTCGACAATGATGCCGGTCGTCTTCACGGTTATCTTTTACAACATGCCTTCGGGACTGGTGCTGTACTGGTTGGTTAATAACATTCTATCGATAATCCAGCAGTATTACATACACAAGGAGGGAGAGGCAGAGGTCACAGGCTCGGTGCCGGAAGGAACCGGCGGCGACGCCAAGAAAACATCAGGAGGAGAAAGAACAAAGAACAGAAGAAAAAACTGAGCATATCATTAAAAAGCAGGAGAACAACCATGATAAATAAAGGCAGCGGCGAGGAAAGAAAAAGCAGGATCGAGGTAAAGGGAAAAACCGTTGAAAAAGCACTGAAGAAAGCCCTGAAGGAGCTTGGCGCAAGTATAGAAGAAGTAGAGATAGAGATAATAGAACCGGGGCAAAAGGGAGTGTTCAATATATTCGGGTCGCGCGAGGCGAAAATCCGTGTAACGAAGAAAAAAAGCTCCAAGGGGATCGAGGATATAGTCGATGATGTAATCCACCTGATCATGGAATGCCTCAATGTAAACTACAGGATCTTTACCGAGGAATGGAAGGAAACAACATATATAAATGTAGAGACGGCGGGTGTCGACGGGCTGTTGATCGGCAGGAAGGGTGATACGCTCAATTCGCTACAGCATCTCGTCGGAAGGATCGTATCGAGAAAGATGCGCGGATACCAGCGACTGACGCTGGACATCGGCGGATACCTGAAGAACAGGCAGGAGATTCTGAAACAGAAGGCGCTAAAGGCGGCTGACAGGGCCCGGAGGACGAACAGCGAGGTCGCGCTCGAGCCGATGAATTCAGCCGAGCGAAGAATAGTACATATAACACTCGCAAACCTCGAGGGCATAATAACGTATACTGTAGGAGACGGGGAAAACAGGAAGGTCTGCGTATCGCCGGAGCGCGACCCGAAGAGAAAGGACAGCTACGGCAACAAGAGAAACCATAATAGATAAAGGGCTGCTCGCCATCCCGGGAGCCGGTCCGCGATTTAAGTGACCACGACGACCCGAAGGGCGGGCGCGGCAAGCCGCGTTGCAGAAACATGGACAGGGACACGATCGTTGCCCTGAGCACTCCTCCTGGAGAATCGGGGATTGCCGTTATAAGGATATCGGGCCCCGGGGCGACCGGGATCCTGGACGGAATGAGCCCCGGAGCCCGCTCGATGAATTCCCACGAATATCAGAAAAGAACGCTGTGCGCGGTTGGTGGAGAAACGCTTGATCACGTTCTTTCCGTTATCATGCGTGCGCCTGCGAGCTACACGGGCGAGGACGTTGTGGAGATATCGTGCCACGGAGGAATGCAGGTCGTCTCCGATATTATCGAGGATGTTCTTGCAAGGGGAGCACGTCAGGCCGGCCCGGGAGAGTACACGAAGAGAGCTTTCCTGAACGGGAAAATGGACCTTGCACAGGCGGAAGCGGTTGCAGACCTGATTGCAGCAGAGACGAAACTCCAGCGGAGGGTCGCCCTGGAGCACCTGGGCGGCGGGCTGTCGAAGAAGGTGTCGGAGATAGAGGAAGAACTTCTAGAATTGCTCGTGCCGGTCGAGGTCTCGATAGATTTTACAGACGAGGACATGGGAACGTGTTCAGTCGTGGAGCTGAAAGAGCGAGCCGCAAGAGCGAGGAAAAAGATATACCTGCTGTCGGGGTCCGTAAAAACCGGGGAGGCTTTGCGAAGAGGGATAAGGGTAACGATAATCGGGCCGAGAAACGCGGGCAAGAGCAGCCTCTACAACACTCTCCTAGGAGAGGAAAGGGCGATCGTTTCACCGGTGCCGGGCACGACGAGGGATCTCATCAGGGAGCGGATCCATATCGGGGGCTTCACGTATTACCTGGAAGATACGGCAGGCATCGCGGAGACGGGGTGCGAGATAGAGGCGAAGGGAATATCGATAGGAAGGAAAGCGGCGCGAATGGCCGACATGGTTCTTCTTGTTGTGGACGGTTCCGAACGCTGGCCCGAAGGTCTCGAGCAAGAAATGTCCCGGTTCGGTCTAGAAAAGACGGTCTGCGTGCTGAACAAGAAAGACCTGGGTCTGAAGATATCCGGGGAGGAGGCATCGCGGATGCTGGGCGGAGTCGACGTGGTGAGCGTTTCGGCGAGAACGCACAGCGGACTCG
>DAOVFR010000104.1 GCA_030672805.1 Candidatus Krumholzibacteriota bacterium | reverse complement strand
GACCGGCAGGCCTCCATGTCGCTTGACCAGATCAAGAGCGACTCTGACAGGTTCAAGGCCCTGTGCAGGATCATCTCGCTCATCCGGACGATCCACGACCCGGAAAAGCTGTATAAAACCATCACCGAGACGGCAAGAAAGATCACCGGCATGAAGCGGGCAGCCCTGATACTGCAGTCGGATGGGAAGGAGACGTTCAGGATCCTTGCCGCTTCGGGAGGATTCGATACGGGTAGCGTTCTGACCGACAGGAATATTATTGCGATCCTCAACATGGCGAGGCAGCTCGGGTACCCCCTCGACATCCTCCGGACGAGCATTCCGAACGGCCAGATCGGCGAAGCATTTCTCAGGGAGCACCAGAGTATCATCTGTACACCCCTCTGGATCCAGGACGAGGTGACAGGATTCCTGTACCTCGACTCCCCAGTCGGCACCACCGGGACGACAGACAAGGATCACAGCTTTCTCGTGGCCCTCAGCCAGCAGGTGGCACTCGGCCTGGAACGAATCATACTCTCTGACAAGGTCAAACATTCGGCGAAGTCGAGACCGTCCGGCAGGATCACCCCCGGACGCTCGCGCGAGCGCGCTGCGTTCCAGGACATTATCGGCAACTCCCCGTCGATAAAACGGATCTTCGATCTGATCGACGGCATCAAGGATATGGAAACAACTGTGCTCCTTACAGGCGAAAGCGGTTCCGGCAAGGACCTGATCGCAAAAACGATCCATTACACGTCCAGTCGCAGCGAGAAACCGTTCCATTCCCTCAACTGCGCCGCCATTCCGAGAGAACTTATCGAGAGCGAGCTCTTCGGTTACGAGCGGGGCGCTTTCACCGGTGCACACAGGTTGACGATCGGCCATTTCGAATCAGCCAATGGAGGAACCATCTTTCTCAACGAGATCGGGGAACTACCACTGAATCTTCAGCCGAAGCTGCTCCGCGTTCTCGAGGATCGGAAGTTTTACCGGGTCGGCGGCACGAAGGAGATCTCCACGGATGTGAAGATCATCGCCGCGACAAACAAGGACCTCCACGAGCTGGTAAAAACGGGGAAATTCAGGGAGGACCTGTATTACCGCATCAACATCTTCCCCATCAGGGTTCCATCGCTGAAAGAAAGAAAGGAAGATATCGAACTGATCAGCCGGCATTTCCTGACTTCGTTCAGCAGGTTGTACAATATTCCCGAAAAGAAGATCTCGCCGGAAGCGATGGCATACCTCGTCAATTTCGACTGGCCGGGAAACGTAAGAGAGCTCGAGAACGTGATCAACCGGATGATGATCATAGTCAAGAGCGATACTATCCTGCCCGAGAATCTTCCCGATAATATCGTGCAGATTCCCGAGGGCGTCCGGACGGAGGAGAAAACCTCTCTGGAGGAAACCGTGGAACAGCTTCTCGACAACACGCCGTTCTCGGAAAGTGATCCACTTCTTCCAAAGATCGAGGGTATGATCATCCGGAAAGTCGTCGACCGTGTCGGCGCAAAGACAAGAGCAGCGTCATGCCTCGGAATGTCCAAACCAACACTTTACTCGAAACTGAAAAACTATGAAAAGAACCGCGGGTAGGCCGGGCAACAGATTTATCCGGGCGGCGCTGATACTGTTCATCGTCCTGGCCGCCGTGTACATCACCCTCAAAATCTACATAGCCCGTTCGGAAAACAGCCACACGATACCGGACGGGTTCCGGATGAGTATATTCGTCACGAATCAGCTCGAGGGGTATCGTGAACCCTGCGGGTGAAAGAAGAAACTCCGTTCCGGGATGGCCCGGTGGGCCTCCCTCGTGAAATTGAGACGCACGGAACATCCCGTCATGCTCGTCGACGCCGGTGACTTCTGCACGATAAGAAGGGAACGCATGCAGCAGGTCAAGGCACGATACTTCTTCGAGGGTATGAAGCTGCTCGGTTATGACGCGCTAGGCATCGGTGAAAGGGACATCAGCTTCGGCCGGGCGAGATTGCTGGAGACGGCGAAATCGTACCAGTTGCAGCTCGTTTCCTCGAATATCCGAGACAAGGCAACGGGCCGGCATATCGTACAGCCTTATATTATCAAGGACATCGGGGGAACGCGCACCCTGTTCGGCAGGAAAGGGAGCGTGAGAGTCGGAATCTTCAGCGTCGTTCTGCCCACCTTCGTCCACAAGGCGGACAGGCAAGCCATGGAGTACTACACGATCGTGAACCCGAAGATATCCGCGCTCGAGATGGTAACGAAACTGCGGGAGAGAGGATGCGATCTTGTGGTCGCCCTGAGCCACCAGGGATGGAACAAGAGCTTCGAACTTGCCCGCGGGGTCCCTGGCATCGACATCGTGCTGAACGGACACAGGTCGCATAACGGCACGCACAGTGAAATGGCCGGAAACACGATCGTCGTAGACACGGGAGTGAAACATTCGAGCTTCACTGAAATCCTGGTGACTTACCGGGACAACAGGCCGGTGACCAAAGCGCTCGATCTGGGCGGAAAGCTGTTGAAACTGAAAGGCGATCCGGACTTGATCGAACTCGAGAAACGCTTCGAAGAGGAAAAAAGGGCGAGCAGGACAAATCCCGGTCCATAGGGGGTCCCGATGAGGTTGAAAACCGTCATAACATTTCTCGACGAGACACTGAAGATCACCGATTTTCCACGTGACTCTTCGCTGAACGGGCTCCAGGTGGAAGCCTGCCGAACCGTCCGCCGGGCGGCGCTCGCGGTCGATGTATGCGAGAAATCGATCAAACGGGCCGCGAGGATCGGGGCGGACCTGCTCATCGTCCACCATGGCCTGTTCTGGGGAAAGATGGAACCGATCACGGGAGTTTCGGCCGTACGTGTCGGCCTGCTCTTCGAAAACAGCATCTCGCTGTATGCCGCTCACCTTCCGCTCGACAGCCACCCGGAGATTGGAAACAACGCACAGCTCGCGCGGATGCTCGGCATCGACGGCCCGGAACCGTTCGGCAGGTACCGGGGAACCGAGATCGGCATGTGCGGAATGCTCCCCCGCAGCATCGCTCCCGGCGGCCTTGCGAACAAGCTCAAGGGAATGCTCGGCGCTCCGGTTCGCGTGTTCGGCTTCGGAAGCGCCCGCATCGCAAGGGTGGGGATCGTTTCCGGAGGAGGAGCATCCCTCGCCGAGGAAGCGGCTCGGAAAGGACTCGATGCGCTAATTACGGGAGAAACGTCACACGGCGCGTACCATATTGCGAGGGAGGCGGGTATTAACCTGCTGTGCGCCGGCCACTACGCGACGGAAACGCTCGGCGTCAGGGCACTCGGGAAACTCCTGCGGAGAGAGTCGGGTCTCGAAACACGTTTTATCGACATTCCGACGGGGCTGTAGATACCCACGGGCAAGACCGTGGAAACCCTACCCTTTGCCTCCAACATGTATTGGACGGCATCCTCCTTGCTACCGGTCGACGGGAAACGGCTCGTGCTCGGGCCACTGACGCTTGTCTTCCCCGATCGTCTTCATGAGAATCTCGATCGCCTTCAAGAGCTGCGCGTCGCGGCCCTTCGCCATATCGACCGGATCGAGATCGACGATGATATCGGGCGTTATACCCCTGTTCTCGACGACCCACCTGCCGCTCGGATCGTAGACACGGTAATCGGGCGCTGAAAGCCCGCCGCCGTCCACGAGATCGAGCCACATCGAAACTCCGACCAGGCCTCCCCACGTCCGAGTCCCGATAACGGGACCCATCTTTTTCATCTGGAATTCCATCGGCAGCATATCGCCGCCGGAACCGGCCTGGCGGTTCGTGAGGCAGACCATGTGTGCCGTTGTCGCCATCGGTGGATTCGTCTGGTCGAAAGAGTAACGGCGCGTCCAGTAGCCGAGGATCTGTTTGTCGAGCCGGCGGAGAAATATATCGGGATCGAGCCCGCCGCCGTTGAAACGGCCGTCGATGATCAGCCCTTTCTTCCTGATCTGCGAATAGAAATACTTGGGAAATTCACGGCACGAACCGAGGTACGTGTCGGGCAGGTGCAGGTACCCGATGAGCCCGTTCGATGCATCCCCGGCAACCTTCCGGTTATGCTCCACCCAGTCACGGTACCGGAGCGTGTACTCCCCCCTCAGGGGCTCGACGGTGTATGTCCGTGCGCCCCCCTGCGCCGGTTTGGAATTCACCGTAATGGTAACCTGCTTGCCGGCCAGGTTCTGGAAATAACTGTAGATGTTGCGCTCCGTGGTCACTTCCTCACCGTTGACCTCGAGCAGGTAGTCACCCTCGCGGACATCTATTCCCGGCTTTGCAAGCGGCGGCAGCACCTCGCGCGTCCAGTCGGGAACGCGGAAGACCTTCCCGAAACGGTAGCGGCCGCTCTTCGTATCCATTTTCCAATCGACGCCCAGCATGCCGACGTTCACATCTTCGGCCTCGCGCCTGATGTCGCCCCCGAAGACGTACGTGTGAGACGTGCTCAACTCACCGATCAACTCCCCGATCAGGTACCGGAGGTCCTGGCGGCAGGAAACGTAAGGAAGGAGCCGCCCGTACTTCTTCTTCATCGCTTTCCAGTCAAGGCCCTGCATATCGGGCTCATAGTAGAAATCCCTCTCGAGCCGCCACGCCTCGTTGAAGATCTGAGTCCATTCCCTTATCGGATCGAGGCGAATCGAGAGGCCGGATAGATCGAGCGCTTTTCCTTTCGAGTTCTCACCCCCCGCTGGGATGATCCCGACCTTGTCGCCCTGCCTGTAGACAAGCTTCGATCCGTCCGCCGAAAGCCTGTATGCATTGATCCCCTCGATTACCGTCTTTTCCTCGCGGTCGTCGAACGAGAACCTGTGCAGATCCATCCTCCCGACACCGCGAAACTCGAAGCGGTTGAAATCACCCTCGTCCTTGTCCAGGTAGAAGAGTCCCGACTCGTTCGCCGTGAGGGAGCGATAATTACCCCGCGGGAGGGGAAGGCTCTCGATGCGGTCCGCGAGACCTTCGAAATCGATCGTTATCTCGAGTGATTCCCCGTCACCCTTTTTCGAGCCGCTTTTCCCGCTGTCTTTCTTCTTATCATCTTTCTCTTCCTTCACCTTCGCCTCGTCGCTTCTCAGCGGGAGAAGCGGGGAACCGTCCTTCCGCAGAGTCAGGCAGTAGATGCCGGCGACCTTCTTGTAGACCATCTCCCACTCGAAATCGCATAGTGTCGGGTTGAACCGCCGGTTCGAAACGAAGAACAGGTGCTCTCCGTCCCGTGAGAACGCCGGCTGAAAATCGTTGAACAGGCCGCCGCTAACACAGTGCGCTTTCCCCGTTTCGAGAGAGTAGATATAGAGCTTGTTGACAAGGTCGCTGTCCATCTTCGAGTACGCGATGTACCGGCTGTCCGGGGACCAGGCAAAGTCGTAGATCGGCTTCAGGTTCAGTGACACGTCGATGTTCTCGAATTCCGCCCTGTCGACCGTGAAGATCTTCTTCGATTCGATATCGATATACCTGCAGTGCAGCTCGTGGTCGGCGAATGCGATCTTTTTCCCGTCCGGCGACCACCGCAGCGTATGGCGGTAGCCTTTTTCATGCTTCGTAAGACGAGCCGGCTCTTTTTCACCCATCGGATCGACAAGGCAGATCTCGTATTCTCCGCTCCCGTCGGAGAGGTACGCGATCCACTTGCCGTCGGGCGACCATACGGCGAACTTCTCGCGGGATCCGCAGTCGTTCGACAGGTTCCTTGTCGGCCCATCCTTCTTCGGAACGGTGAAGACCTCGCCCCGCGCGGTGATGAGCGCGCGCTTGCCTGAAGGGGAACAGTCTACGTGTGTGATACGGTCGGTAACATCGACTATGCGGGGACGGATCTCCGGCATGTCGGTCCTGATCTCGACCGGGATCATTCCCGTCTCATTCGTGTCCACGTTGAGCAGCCAGATGCTGCCCCCCAGTTCGTACACGATCCTGTTCCCTCCCATGCTGGGACGGCGGACATCGTATTCGGCGTGATCCGTGATCTTCTCCACGTCACCGGAACCCGTATCGTACGCAAAGATGTTCAGCACACGGTCACGGTCCGATGTAAAATAGATCCTGTCGCCGATCCATAATGGAATCCGGTCGGTCCCGTCGAAATCGGTGAGTCTCGTGTCCTCCTGTTTTTCGAAGTCGAACATATAGATGTCCTGGGCGAGTCCGCCCTTGTACCGTTTCCAGGTCCTGTGTTCCCTGGCGACCCGGTTGTAGGCGATCTTCGCGCCGTCGGGCGAGAAGCTTCCCTGGGCCGCCTCGTGCATGATCAGCTCCTCGAGACCCGTGCCGTCGGGTGAAATCAGGTAGAGGCGGCTGAAGCGGTTGGAGCTTCGCCGTGTCGACCGGAAGAGTATCTTGCCCGTGACCGGGTGCCATCCGACTACATCGTCACTGTGCGGATGGTACGTGAGGCGCGTGATCTCCCCCCCGTGCACGTTCATTACGTATACGTCCGAATTGCCGTCATACTCTCCGGTGAAGGCAATCCACTTTCCATCGGGAGAAAATTTCGGGTATCGTTCCTCTCCGTCATGGACCGTGAGCCTCTTTGCGACACCACCGTCTGCAGGCACAGACCAGAGATCGGCGCCATGGGCAAAGACGACGAGGTCACCATGTATGTCCGGAAAGCGCATGAGCGGCAGCATGTCCGCATCCCCTGCGGCATTCAGCGGAGAGCACAGCATGGATACGCCCGCGAGGATCGTGATGAACGCCGGATACAGTTTCCGGAGAAGCGCCTGCGTTACGAATAACCGTTTCATCGTCATACCCCTTTCACCTGGAATACACCTGTCATGAAAAGTAATGAAACCTGCCGCAACGGGTGCGGATAGCATACCGTCTAATCGCCCAGCACCTCTCTCAGTGTTTCGATCATTTCATCGAACCGGTACGGCTTCTGTATGAATGCCGCCAGGCCCTTGCCTATGAAGCGCTGGGTAACCTCCTGTTCGTTGTAGCCGCTTGACATGATAACGCACACATCCGGTCGTAACTTGCGCATCTCGCGAAAACATGTCTCACCATCGACGTTTGGCATCGTCAGATCGAGAAAGACGCAGTCGATCTCATCGGGACTATCCCGAAATGCTTCCAGGGCCTGCTCTCCGTCCCGTGCGGTTACAACCTCGAAACCCACCCGCTCCAGCATGCGCCTGCCGACAGCCAGGATCGATTCTTCGTCGTCAACAAGCAGTATCTTTCCACTCCCACGCCACCCGGAAGATTTCTCCCGGCTGGGCTCGGCATGTGTGACCGGCTTTTCGGATGAGGGAAACAGCACCTTGAAGGTCGATCCCCTGCCCGGTTCGCTGTAGATCTTGATTGCGCCCCTGTGGCTACGCAGTATTCCCAGGACCGCGGCCATACCGAGTCCCCGCCCGGTGAACTTGGTCGAGAAGAAGGGGTCAAACAGTTTGGCCATCGTTTCCTCATCCATTCCACAGCCGGAGTCGGTCACTTCGATATAGACGTAGGCGCCCTCCGGCAGTTCCTCGTCGATGTAGGTTTCTGAAAGATACGACCGGTCACAGTGCATCTCCCCCGTGGTGATCGAGATTATTCCCGCACTCTTGCCTATTGCGTCAGATGCGTTGGCGATAAGGTTCATGATAACCTGATGTATCTGGGTGACGTCGGCCTCTACTGCCGGAAGGTTATCCGAGAGATGGTAATTCAGTGTGACTTTTTTCGATATCGAGACCTCGAGCATATGCGAAATCTCCCTGACGGCTTCGGATAGATCGAAGACTTCGATCACGAACTGACCCTTGCCTGAATACGCCAGCATCTGTTTGCAGAGATCCGCGGCGCAGTGGGCAACCTTGATGATTTCAGCTATACTGTCACGCCCCGGCGAAGCGGGCGAGAGCTCTAGCAGCGCCATGTCCGCATTACCGAGGATCGCCGTCAGCATGTTGTTGAAATCATGCGCTATCCCGCCTGCCATAAGTCCGAGGCTTTCCAGTTTCTGGGCGTGCCGTACCTGTTCCTCCAGCAAGCGCCGCCCCTCTTCAGCACGGATGCGGTCC
>DAOVFR010000115.1 GCA_030672805.1 Candidatus Krumholzibacteriota bacterium | reverse complement strand
CCGATATTGACGATAACGGGCTGTTCGACGCGGAGAGTGACAGTCTTCTCGCCTCGCTCGAGCCGGCGGGTGCAATCTCGACGTTCGGCGACCTCGGGCTCGTCATCGAGCCTTACAAGAGCACGCTCCTCTTCATCGTCTACTCGATACCGTTGTTTGGTGTCCGCGATTCGGTCACGGTCGACTTCCAGGTCGTCGACAGGTCGTTCATCCAGTTCCAGGGACAGGACGTGACGATCGATGGGGACTTCCCGCTCAATTCGGCCGGTATAGACGTCACGGACGGGATGATCCGCGACCAGATCGCCCTGCCGGTCGTGGGGGACTCACGTGTGTCGCCCGGAGATGATGGGGTATGGTGTTTCTCGTTCCGGCTCCCCTGCAACGGGACGCTAGAGGATTCGCTGACGAGCCTGGCGCTGGATAATCTCGGGACCTGCCTGCCCGGCGTCGATCTCGAACTGCTCAAGCTGTGGAAGGAAGCGGGGGGCGCCGCCCAGTCGTTCGATCCGGGGCAGGAGACTCTCGTCGCGCTTCTCCAGTGGAGCGGGAGCAGGTGGCAGGCTGTTTCGATGGCGCCGGAGCTGATCACCTGCGGCGGTCTTATGCTTCATGTGACCGCCGATATCGCCGCGACCGCCGCGGACGGGAGGACGGTCCGGATGTTGCTGCCGGTCGGCGGCGTCCAGGTTGCATCCGGAAACGACGGCCCGCTGGACGCAAGTCTCGCCTCGCCGGCCGAGCTGATCGTGGTCGCCGATCCGCTCCTCGTCTCTTTCGAGGTTCCGGGATACGTAACTAGAGGACAGGATTTCGACGTATCGCTGCAAGCGAGCAATGCCTCCGATACTACGCTCGGGGCCGTCATGCCGGACAGCTTCAGCTACTCGGGCAGCGCGTCGGTGACGATCAATACAGGTCCGGCGCCCGCATCGATGGACCTTTCCGGTAAAAGCGACAGCTCCTTCGTGTGGGAGTTCAGTGCGGTATCGGCCGGTGCGGTCGTGTTTCGCGCAAGGGCCATCGAGAGCGGCGGCGTGGAGGTCAGCCAGTTTGCCCTCTCCGATACTGTTTTTATACAGGAAGTCCCTGACAACATTTCAATAACGCTGACCGATCGGGCGCCGGTGAGCATCAACAGGGGGGCGACGGATATTCTGATAGCCGAAGTCGAGATCGATTATGCGCAGTGCGGCCAGTGTGCCGGCATCGAGCTCGATCATCTCGACCTGCTCCTTACGGACGATACGGGTGTTCCCGTTCCGGTGAATACGATTGCCTCGCGGGTCATCCTCGAGGATGAATCGAAGCTTCTCGCCTCCGTGTCGACCTCGAGTGTAACGGATTCGGTGGTCAGGCTCGAGCCGACCGAAACGGTTCTCTTCCTGCCCGGCGAAACCGGCTCGTTCAGGGTATCGATAGATATCGACGGCGCGGCATCGGCCGACCTGTTCAGGATCCAGGTGAGCGGGGCCGGATTCATCGGTCTTGTCGATCGCAACAGCGGCGCTCCGGCTGCGTTCGGCGGAACGCCGCTGCCGTGGTCCACGAACAGTGTCGAGCTCAAGGATCCGGCCGCGGAGCTTCATGTCAGGATGAACGAGATGATGCCCCCGGAGCTTAACTGGGGCCAGGAAGGGGTCGAGGCCTTCGAGCTCGTTCTGACGAACGGCGGCGGCGCGACGGCCGCGGATATCAACGTTTCCGATATCACGTTCAGGTTGAAGGATACCTCGGGGGACACACTGGATGCAGGTGCGGCGCTCAAGCTGTTCAAGGTGGCAGGCAGCGGGGCGGTGACCCATTTCCTGACTGAGACATTTATTGACGGATCGATGGTCATCTGCAGGCTCGATCCGGCCGTGCCGGTCGCGGCACAGGTGCCCGCGACACTTCATATATTGGTCGATTGCAGGAGTCTTCCGGAGACGGATGGTTTCCGGGTGGTTCTGGAGGATTCCCTCGAGATAGCCGCAAGGGATGTGAATTCCGGGAAGCCGGTCACGGTGGCGGCCGAGCCGTCCTCGGGAGACGCTTTTCCCATGAGTTCCGGTACGGCTTCCTTCCTGCGCCCTCTCCAGGAGATCGGCATCGACGGAAACGGGCTTTTTCCGGAGAAGCTTGCCGCGGGCCGGGAGCAGGCCGGGATCCTCGAGGTCATTCTGCATAACGGAGAAAGTCCCGGCACGTCGGAGTCTTCCTGCTCGGGGATAACGATACGTGTCCTGAACCAGCTTGGCGAGGAGCTGCGTTCGAACGATTACTTCGAGCTGGTGGAAGTGAGGCACGGGGGAGAGGCTGCCGCCTCTGTATACCTCACCCCGGCGGATACCGGTTCAAACGTGGAACTCGTATTCACGGAGCCGATCAGAACCGGTCCCGGGGAAAGCGACACGCTGCTTATTGTCGCCGATCTCATCGATTCGGCGCCGCCCGGTTACCTGCAGGTTCATGTCAACGAGAACGGGATCGATGTAACCGATGCCACGGATGGGAACGGTGACGTGATGCTGTCGGGAACGTTCCCGCTGACGAGCGGAATCGGGAGGGTCATACTGCCGGCCGAAGAGATATTCTTCGATGCAGCCGGGCTGTTGCCCGCGAACGTTGCCGCGGCGGAAGAGGTCGGGACGTTTGACCTGCTCTTCGAGCGTTCCGGTGACTCGGGCGGCTCGCAGGTTCTGCTGGAAAGCATCAGGCTCGTCGTTCTCGACGAATATGACGACATGACCGACCCGGACGGAGTGATTCAATCTGTAAGCTTCATAACGGATTCCAACGAACTTCCCGTCACCGTTTCGGTCTCGGCCGGCCGGCTGAACGTTGATTTTGCCGATCCGGTACGGATCGAAGATCATGAATCAATGGAAATCACCATGTCCATTACGACGGTGCGACGGCCCGACACACCGATCTTCAGCCTGAGGATTGAATCGCAGTCCGATATCACCTGCTCGGATGAGATAACAGGCGGATCGGTTGCGGTGAATCCGGCCCCCGGAGCGGCCTACCCGTTTGATTCGGGAAGGGCCGCGATACTTGTGCAGGATCTCGCGGGATCCTTTTCAAACTATCCGAATCCGTTCGTGGCGGGCGCCGAGCAGACACGCATAACGTTCTACCTTCCAGTCGAGGGATTTGTGACGTTGAAGGTATACACAATCACGGGAAGGTTGGTAAAGACGCTCCTTGCGCACGAGAACCGCCTGGCCGGACTGCACCAGGATGTTGTGTGGAGTGGAAAGAACGGCAGGGGAGAGATGGTGCTCAATGGTGTGTATTACCTCGTTCTCAAGGCGAATTTGGGAGGCAGGGAATACGAGATCAGGCGCAAGGTCGCCGTGATCCGGTGACGGGAGCCGGAAGGCCCCGGAGAGGCATGATGTACAGGACGATCATCATAGCGCTGACGATGCTGTGCATTCCCCTTTCCCCGCTGTATGCGGTGGATGAGGATGGAGGAACGTCGAGCCCGTTCGAACTCGGCGCAGGGGGGCGGAGCATATCGATGGGGGGGGCCGCCGCCGCCGTATGGGGGGATTCCTATTCACTCATCTGGAATCCGGCGGGCCTCTACGAGGTGGAACGAATCGAGGCGGACCTGTTTCATACAACGCTCTTCGATGAATCGACCGGCTATTCTTCCATTCTCCTGTCGTACCCGTTCCTCGACCTGGGGGTGATCTCCATCGGAGCGGTCCAGCTCAGGATCGGCGGAATCGAGAAGCGGGATCACGAGAACCGGCTCATCGGGGGGGAACTGAAAAACACGCAGACCAGGTATTATCTCTCTTATGCGCGAAAGATATTCGGGGGTCTCACCGGAGGGGCGAACTTCAAGCTTGACCGTTACACACTGGGTGGTTACGCGGCGAACGGGTTCGGCATGGACATCGGGTTCGGGGTGAAACCCCCCGTGAAATCACCCGTTTTCGATGGAATGGCGCTCGGACTGGCCGTGACGAACGTGCTCGAGCCGAAGATCAACCTCGTTGCCGAAGAGGTGGGCGATCCGATGGGAGTCAGGTTCGGTTTCTCCGTCTGGAGGCCGGTCTGCCGGAAAGCTGAAGACAGGCTGCTGCTGGCGGTCGATTTCGACAAGACGAGGTATTCGGATATCCATGTTCACTTCGGCGGCGAATACAGCCTTAAAAGTTTCTTCGCGGTGCGCTGCGGGTGGGACGAGGGGATACCGACGTTCGGATGCGGCATCAGTGTCCGCTCGATCATTTTCGATTATGCGTGCCGGAGCACGGACCTCGGGAGCAACCATCTCTTTTCCTTGATGTACCGTTTCGGGTCCTCGAGGACCTCGAGAAAAGAAGGCAGGGAGAAGATGCGGGAAACGGAGATACGCCGGGAACTCGAGACCTATATCGACCATTTCGAGGGGGACTTTGTGCAGACCTCGCTCGATAGCGGTGACGAATGCATCGAGCGGGGCGATTACCCCGCGGCGCTCGACCATTACCGGAAGGTTCTTCTCTGGGCGCCGGACAATGAGCGGGCCGGCAAAGGTATGCTCATGACCCGGACGTCGCTGCTCGTGGCGAGGGGCGATTCACTGATGAATTCGGGGAACCTGGCCGATGCTCTCTTTTCGTATCGCGAGGCGTACAAGCATCTCGTCGTGCCGGAGATCAAGGACAGAATCGATATATGCGAGCGCAGGATAGCCGAGGCGCGGGACCGGGAACAGGTGATCGAAAACATCCTTTCCGGGGCGCTCGAGCTGTATACGGAGCGGGACTGGTTTGGCGCCGCGAAAGGATTCGAGAAGGTCCTGGATCTCGATTCCGGGCACGGGACGGCTGTCGGCTACTTGCGGAAGACGCGTGACAGGATCGCCGAACAGCGACGAAGGATACTGTCCCGTGTGGATCGCTTCATCTCCGCGAAGCAGTACGGGGCAGCGCTGACGGAGCTCCGGGCGGGGCTTAACGTGTACCCGGCCGACAGCGAGTTCAAGACCAGGATGGATAGTGTAACGGAACTCCAGAGACAGGAAGGAGCGGCAAAACGTGATGCTGCGGGAAGAGCAGCGCCGAAGCAGACCCTGTCCCGCGGCGAGATCGAGGAACTGAGACGCTTGTACCAGCGGGGCGTTCGGTACTTCAAGGATGGAGAGTTCGCCAGGGCGATCGATGAGTGGACACAGGTATGGCGAAAGAGCTCGAGTTTCGAGAAGGTCGACCAGTACCTGATAAAAGCGGGCCAGTACCTCGGCATGGAGCTGTACGTGCAGCACCGCTACCAGGAGGCGCTTGAGATCTGGCAGAAGATCCTCGAGGTCGATCCCGATAACGAGAAGGCGATCAGGTATATCAACAGAACGAGAGAGGAACTTGCCGGGCTTGAAGGGTTGTCGAGATAACCTCTCCCGGCGGTAAACGATGAAGGCAATAAGCCTGAAGATACAGTTGACGTTCCTGGTGATCCTGCTTATCACCTGCCTCGTTGCGGTGTTCTCGTACACGGTGGCGACAACGGAGAAGAGCATGATCCTGTCGGACCTCGTCCAGAAGGCGGTTCTCAGGGGGCAGAACTTTGCACTGAGCTCCTCGAAACCGCTGTTGCACAGGGATCCGGAGTTCGAACTTCACCCGCTCATTTCAAGGGTCATCACCACCGACGGGAATATCGTCTCTATCACCGTGGTAAACCGGGAGGGATTGATAAAGGGTCACAAGGATGTCATCTCTATCGATAAGGAATATTTACCCACGCCCGGTTTGAAGCCGATAGCCGGCGGTGTTGCCCTGCAGAACAACGTTGAGCTGAGAGAAAACGACGATATCCTCGAGGTCTGTGTGCCGGTCACCGATCAGGATGAGATCATCGGGTTCGTCTATTTGCAGTACTCGAAGAACGAGGTGTACGAGGCCGTGGCGGGGCTCAACAGGAGGATGGTTCGTATCGGTTTCATCGCGCTTGCTTTCGGGGCGCTGATCTCGCTGCTCCTGGCGCTTCATATCACCAGGCCGATAAGTGTGCTCATGAGGGGTGCCGAAGCAATCGGGCTCGGTGATTTCAAGACGAGGATCAGCGTTTCATCGGGAAAGGAACTCCAGGCCCTCGCGCACACGTTCAACGAAATGGCCCGCGGCCTCGAGAAAAGCAGGAATGCAATGCGGGAAAAGGAGAGGATGGATAAGGAGCTCGAGATTGCACACGATATCCAGTCGTCGCTTCTTCCGTCACGTCTTCCCCGGTTTGCGTCGTTCGAGATCGACGCGTACTATCACCCCGCCTCGCAGGTCGGCGGTGATTATTACGACATTATTTCCGTGGATGACAGGCACCTTATGGTGATCGTAGCGGACGTGGCCGGCAAGGGTGTTCCGGGACTGGTCGTTATGGCAATGGTGCGGATTATCGTGCGGGATCTTGCGATCAGGCGCGAGAGCCCGGCGGGGCTTCTTCGCCGGCTGAATATCCTGCTCAAAAAGGATATCAAGAACAATATCTTCGTGACCCTTTTCTGCGGTCTCCTCGACATGGTGGACAATACGCTCACATTGGCGAGCGCGGCGCACATGCCACTTCTGCTGTACAGGGGCGGGGACGGATCGGTTCATACGATCGGCACGGGAACGAAGCCGCTCGGCATCTTTCCCGACGAGATATTCTCGCGGGGTCTCGAGGAAAAAACGATCCGGCTCGGACCGGGTGACGTCTTGATGCAGTACACCGACGGGCTGACCGAGATGATGAATGGATCGGGTGAGGAATTCGGGCTGGAACGGGTTGTGCAAATCACACGGCGGGCGGCGGGAAGCGGTGTGGGAAGACTTCTCGGGGAGTTAAGAACGAGTCTTGAAGCGTTCCGTGCCGGGGCCGCGCAGAGCGATGATCTTACCCTTCTTGCCCTCGGTGCGATGCCGGCGGAAAAGGGAGGAACGGAAAGTTGCAGGGATTTTCAAGTCGATGCCGCTCTTATCGATCGGTAACTGAAGGATGGCGGAAACAGGAATGAGGCTGGAGTCCTTCGATACGAATTCGCTCGCGATACGGGTGAGGTGCATTCATCCGGGCGACTGGCGGCTTCTCGATAGGCTGTTGAGCCTGATCATGGTTGCGAGCGACTGCGGGGTGCATTCAATCACGTGTGATCCGATCGAGTATTATTCCCTCCCGATACGGAAGGCGGCGGAAGAGCTGATTCGCCGCAGCCCGTCACTCACCGTCACAGGCAACCCGGGTGGAAAAGTCGCACCTGAGGAGTTCGGCTACATCATGCTGGGCAGGGATGCGGGTTTCCTGTGCCTGCGCGATGTTTGTAACGATAACAGGTATTCCATCTTCATTGCCGCGATCGAAGCGAACGTGGATCTCGCGTCCCGATGCGTGTACATAATCTCGGATATACTCGGGTTCACGAGCTTTCTGTCCTTTGAGGTTCGCCTGAGCATATACGAATTGCTTAACAATATCGTCGAGCATGGGATCGAGGACGGCTTCAACCAGTGGATACAGATCGAGTTGGAGAAAAAAGAAGACAAGCTTCATGTGTCAATTGTCGATAAGGGAGCAGGGTTCGATCCGACCGGGGACGACCGTTTCGATCTGGATCGGTATCTAAGGTCCGGGCAACGGAGG
>DAOVFR010000306.1 GCA_030672805.1 Candidatus Krumholzibacteriota bacterium | reverse complement strand
CGGTCTGAACCTGAATGATGCGTTGCAGTTCATGGTGAATAAGGTTTCGAAAGACATACGGATAGAGAAGGACCCGAACTTGCTGCGACCGGCCGATGTGCCGGTACTGATGGGGAACAACGAGCTGCTGCGGGCGGACACGGGGTGGGAGCGACGGATCCATCGGGACCGGATGCTGTCCGACCTCGTAGAATACTGGGAACGGAAGATCGTTCCGGCGAGCCCGTAAGTATAGGTCGCCGCGCACCGGTTCCGATACCCCCCCCGTTATGACCGGGCGGCGGCCCGGGGCGCTTCCGGCCGCGGCGGATTGCCGCCGCGGTCCGGGCCGGCCGTGCACATACGAGAGAGGATGTATCGAATGCTGAAGATTACTATGGTAGGAACCGGTTATGTGGGCCTCGTGAGCGGTGCCTGCCTGGCTGATTTCGGAAACCGTGTGATATGCGTCGATATCGACGAGAAGCGCATCGAGCAGGTCGCCAGGGGGGTCATGCCGATCTACGAGCCGGGCCTCAAGGAGCTGGTCGAGCGTAACCACGCAGCCGGAAGGCTGGTGTTCACCACGGACCTCGATGCGGCGGTCAGGGACTCTATCGTGATTTTCTCCGCCGTCGGGACGCCCATGCGCGACGACGGCTCGGCCGATCTCACCTCGGTGTTTCAGGTCGCGAAGGATATAGCGGCGAGCATGAACGGGTACAAGGTCATCGTCCAGAAGAGCACCGTGCCGGTGGGGACATCGGAAGAGGTCAGCGGGATCATCAGGCAGAACCTTACGAAGGACGTGCCGTTCGACCGGGTTTCGAACCCCGAGTTTCTCAGGGAAGGTTCGGCAATCGAGGATTTCATGCGGCCGAACAGGGTGGTGATCGGCGTGGAAAGCGAACGGGCCAGGGAGATCATGAGCGAGGTGTACCGCCCGCTCTACCTGCTCGAGACACCAATTGTCTTTACGTCGGTAAGATCAGCCGAGTTGATCAAGTACGCAAGCAACGCGTTTCTCGCGACGAAGATCTCGTTTATCAACGAGATTGCCGATCTCTGCGAGAAGGTCGGCGCCAGGGTCGACACGGTGGCGAGGGTAATGGGCCTCGACGGCAGGATCGGTTCGAAGTTTCTCCATGCCGGAATCGGCTATGGCGGTTCCTGCCTGCCCAAGGACGTCGCCGCCATTCTCCATACGGCCGATTCGGCCGGCGTTTCCTTGCGGGTGATCAGCGCGGCGAGCGACGTCAACGCGTCACGTATCGATCGTCTGCTCGAGAAACTGCATTCCGAGATCGGCGATACGAAGGGGAAGATCATCGCGGTGCTCGGCGTGTCTTTCAAGCCGAACACGGACGACCTGCGCGAGGCGCCGGCGCTTCACCTTATGGACCGGCTGCTCGAGAACGGGGCGACTGTTCGCGCGTATGATCCGATCGCTATGAAGAACGCGAAGAAACATTACGGCGAGCGTGTGGCGTTTTTCGATGATCCGTATGCGACTACGGATGGTGCGGACGCCTGCGTCATCATGACCGAGTGGAATGAGTTCAGGGTGCTCGATCTGGAGAAGATCAGGGAACTTCTACGCCAGCCGGTTCTGATCGATTGCAGGAATATATACAGGCCCGAGGAGATGAAGGAGCTGGGATTCAGGTACCATTCGTTCGGCAGGTAATGCCGGGACGATCGATGTAAAGGAGCGTGTATGGAACGGATCCTTGTCACCGGCGGGGCGGGATTTATCGGATCGAACTTCGTGAGACTCCTGCTCGGGAGAAGGCGGAAGCTCCACGTGACGATACTCGACAAGCTCACGTACGCGGGCAACATCGCCAACATCGAGGATCTCCTGGGCGGCTCCGGCCTGACCTTCATCAAGGGAGACATTTGCAACGCGAGACTTCTCGACGAGATTCTCCCCGGGATCGCCATCGTGTACAATTTCGCCGCGGAGACGCATGTCGACCGGTCGATCCTCGAGGCGGGGAGCTTCGTGAAGACGGACGTGGTCGGCACCTATACACTTCTGCAGCGGGCCCTGAAGCACCACGTCCCGAGGTTCGTCCAGATTTCGACCGACGAGGTCTACGGAAGTATCATAAAGGGCAGGTTCCGCGAGCGGGACCCGCTCCTGCCGAACAGTCCGTACTCGGCGAGCAAATCCGGAGCGGATCTGCTCGTCCGTTCGTTCCACAAGACATTCGGTTTGCCCGTCGTCATCACGAGAAGCTCGAACAACTACGGCCCGTACCAGCACCCGGAAAAATTCATCCCTCTCTTTATTACGAACGCACTGGAAGGCAAGACGCTTCCCCTCTACGGCGACGGCAGGAACGTACGGGACTGGATCTATGTTGAGGATAACTGCCGCGCGATCGAACTGGTCGGGCTCAAGGGGCGCATCGGCGAGGTTTACAACATCGGTGCAGGCGACGAGAAGCAGAACGTTGAGATCG
>DAOVFR010000038.1 GCA_030672805.1 Candidatus Krumholzibacteriota bacterium | reverse complement strand
CGCGGGACGGACAGAGGACGCGATCGAGCACGCGACGAGCCTCCTCGCAATAAACGGGAATGACGCCGGCGTGCTCTTCCTGCTGGGTCTCTCGTACGAACGGGAGGGTTCATCGATCAAGGCGTCGGAGGCCTTCATCCGGGCAAGGCAAACGTGGGAGCAAGCGGATGACGGCTTTCTGCCCCTCGAGACGCTGAACGCCAGGTTGGAAGCATCCCCGTAGTCTCCATACGTCCCCCCAACGTTAACGAACGCAACAACGACTCCTGTCGGACTCTCATCGCCACAATCGACGGGCGCTCAGCACAGATCCTGTCGCCGACCAACCCCACCCTACTCTCCTTCGTTGCGCGCGTAGGGGACCCCGCCCGGCGCCACCCACGGTGTTTGAGTGTATCGCTATTCGAGAAAATCCCTATCCAGCAGGCTCTTCCGCAATACGATTACATAAAACTAGAGGAGGCGAATCGTAACCAATTGACTTTATTCAAGTAACGTTGGGACAGCAGTGACCTCCTCTACATTTTGAATCTCTACCACCCTCCTCCGCCTTCGATGATGTCAGCAGCAATTGCCATAAGACACAAGATGTTCTGACCCCAGGAATGCCATCCATAAGCTGCTGCTCGCTCACATTCCTCATGCCACGCACTGGCAGGAACGGGAGTGATGGTTGTCAACAGAGACGCCACCACAAAGACAACGAGTAGAGTGACCAACATCTTCTTTTTCATGACTCACCTCCTATACAGATTGATTCCAGAAACCGACCAATTCAGTTCATCAGTCTTCAAAGTTTCTTTGAAGTAGATGTATCCCGCAATATAGTATTCATCAATTCCCTGCTCGCATTCACTCTCAAGACGGAGCCACTCGTAGGCGTTCCTATCCTTCCTGTTCATCCATTTGACTTGAATAGAACCATTAGTGTTGTCAACTATGGCATTCTGATTTTTGTATACCGACAATCCCTTGAATCCCCAACCCTTTGTAAAAACTATCCGTTCGCTGTCCACTCGAATCGTGTCCCCTTGAACAACAGCAGTCATAGTAAATTTGGAATTATTATCAAACACAAGAAAACAATCTTCGGGAACATCAAGGGCAAAGGCATACCACCCTACATAAGAATCCCAACGCATTTGGTAAAACAGTTTGAATCCGCCAGCATTTGTAATTTGTTGCATAACAAATGAGCAACAATCCCACTTCTCTTCATACTTAGAAACTCGTCCGAGCTCCTCGGCTTTTTTTATAGAACGAATCCCCCAACCTGAAGCATCGGTGTATTGCCATTCGTGCGACTTGCCAAAACATTCTTCGTAAGGTGAAATTATGAGAAAAAGAGTTCCTATAATCACAATAGCAACGACATACCATCTAAGCATTTTCTTGCAATCCATATCTCAGATACCTTTATCTGACTTTTTTAAGATATAACAACTCACTTTCAATACGTGTCAACAAAAAAATCATAAATTTATATAGCCGGGAATTAACGAAAGCGTTTTTCGAAATCATAAGCGAAATCACGCTCAGCGCTGCTTCCGTTCCCGCCTCCCCGCCGCGGTGAACCTGTCCATGACCGTGTAGGCGGTCGGAATAATGAAGAGCGTGAAGAAGGCCGACACCAGCACGCCGCCGATCTGGACGATGGCCATCGGCGCCCGGAACTCGAGACCCGACCCGCCGATCGCCTGCGGGACCATGCCGACGGCGATTGCGAGGTTCGCCATGATAATGGGTCTCAGCCGCACCGGGCACGCCTCGAGGAGCGCCTCCCTGACATTCCCGCCCCGCGCGCGTACCTGCGCCGTATAGTCGAGCATCAGGATCGCGTTGTTCACAACAATGCCGACGAGCATTACAACCGACATCAGCGAGAAGATGTTGATCGTCATTCCGGAAAGGAAGAGGGCCATCGAGACGCCGATGAGCGCGAGCGGCAGTGTGATCATGACCGTTAGGGGATGGATGAAGCTTTCGAGGATCGCCGCCATGACGATATAGATCAGTATGATCGCGAGGATAAGCGCGGTGAAAATCGACGAGAACGCTTCGTCCTGGATCTCCGCGGCGCCCCCGTACTTGACGATAACTGTCGGCGGGAGCTCGATCGCCGCCAGCCCGGCGTCGAACACACGCCGCACATCGCTCAGCGTCCCGCTCGCGATGTTGGCGGAGACCTCGACGAGGCGCTGTTTCTCCTTGTGAAAGATCTCCGATTCCCCCATCCGGTAGCTCAGCACGCCGACATCGGACAGCGGCACGGTGAAGCCGGCCCGGGACGGCACCGGGATATCGGCCAGCAGCGCCGGATCGCCACGGTCGGCCTCGGCGTACTTCACCACGATATCATACTCCTCGCCCTCCTCGCGGTAGACACCCGCCTCAGTGCCCTCGTACGCCGCACGCAGCAGCATGCCCATCGTTGCCGTGTTGAGCCCCCGGTCGGCAAGCTGGCGGCGGCGGGGAAACACGGCGATCTCCGGTTTTCCCGCCTCGCGGCTCGTCCGGATCTCGACGAGGCCGGGGATGTTGCGGACGATTCCGAAGACCGCGTCGGCGGCACGGTCGAGATCCTCCTGGTTCGAGGAAAGAACCTCTATCACGAGATCCGCGCCCCCGCCGCCGCCCTCCGATTCGGTGATGACGTTGATCTCCGCATCAGGTATCCCGGCAAGCTCCGGCCTGATTACGTTCATGAACTCCGTCACGTGAAGGTCGCGCATGCCCCCCTCGACAAGCCTCGCAATGATATCGGCGTCCTCGATGCCCCGCTGCCCACCGCCGATCTTCACGATCACACCCTCGACCTCATCGTGCCGGCGCAGTATATCCTCGATCCGGCTCGCCACCTCGCGTGTGCGCTCGAGGCTGGCGCCGGCGGGCAGGCTCATCTGGACGATCATCTGGTTCTGGTCGATCTGGGGCATGAACTCGCCGCCGACGAACCGAAACAGGAAGATCGCAAAGACAAAGCCGGCAACGGCAATCGTTATCGGCCTCCACCTGTGATCGAGGAAACCCGCCAGCACGTTACGGTATCCCGAGGACATCCGCTCGTAGAAGGAGTCCCATCTCCGTGTCATGCGGGCGGCCAGGCTGCCGTTTTCCACGGAGGCCTTGGGCCTCAGCAGACGTGCCGAGAGCATCGGCACGATCGTGTAGCTGATGATGAGCGAGAAGATCGTCGCATAGACGACGGTGAGCCCGAACTGGAAAAAAAACCTCCCGACGATGCCATGCATGAAAGCGATAGGCGTGAATACAACGATGTTGGTCAGCGTCGATGCGGCGACGGCGACGGCGACCTGCCCCGTTCCCTCGACCGCCGCCTCGTGGGGATCCATCCCGTCGTGAACGAGGCGGCTGATGTTCTCTATCACGACGATCGAATTAGTCACGAGCGTACCGATCGAGATACCGAGCGCCATGAGCGACATGATGTTGAGCGTAAATCCCGAGCCGTCCATCAGCAGGAACGTCGCGATGACCGAAACAGGCATTGACAGCGCCGCCACGAGCGTCTGGCGCCAGCTATGCAGAAAGATAAGGAGCAGGATCACGGTCAGCATGATACCGATGCCGATGTTCTGCAGCACGTCTTTCACAGAGTTCTCGACGAAGGTTGCCGTATTGCTCGTGATGTTGATCTCGATATCGGGGTCCAGCAGGCCCTCCAGCTCATCGAGCGCCTTGTACACCTCCCGTGCGACAAGCACCGTGTTGCCGTCCGAGCGCTTGCTGATCGAGAGGCCGATCACGGCCTCCCCGTTGTATGTCGAGGATTCGCGGAGCTCCTTGGTGGTGTCGAGGACATCGGCCACCTCGGAGAGCGGGACACTGCCGCCGCCGGGCAGCGGCAGCCGGAAATCGGCCAGCTCATTCACCGATGCCACCTCTCCGAGCATGCGGAGCGTCGTCTCGTTCGAACCCCTTATAATATGACCCGCTGGAACGTTGAGGTTCCCCGCGGCGAGGACCCCGGCAATATCGATCAGGCTCAGGCCGTAAGCACGGAGACGCTCCGGCGCCACCTCGACGCGTATCTCCCGCTCCCGCTTGCCCGTGATCTCCACGTCGGCGACACCGTCGATACGGCTCAGGCGCCCCCTGATCACCTTGTCCGAGACCCGGTAGACATCGGCGAGCGGGCGCGGGGCCGAAACGGCAAGCTCGATGATCGGAAACGCCTGGATATCGAACTTCTGGATGACGGATTTTTCCGCGTCATCCGGCATCTCGGCCTGTATCGCATCGACCTTGTCCTTGACGTCGATCGCATCGAGATCGACGTCGGTCTCGAGCTCGAACTCTATAAACACCTGCGACATGTTCTCTCGCGAGATCGACTGGAGGTGCTTCACGTTGGCGATCGTCGATACCGCGTCCTCGATTTTCTTCGTTACCTGGCTTTCGACCTCTTCGGGCGATGCGCCGGGATAGACCGTGGTAACGATTATGAAGGGGAATTCGATGCTCGGCATCAACTCGATCACCATCCTGCTGTACGAGAAGGCGCCAAGCACGACGAACGCCATGAGCAGCATCGTCGACAAAACGGGGCGCTTGACGAAAAATCTGATCATGTTCATATTACTTCCCCTCCCCGCCGCCAATGATCTTGACCAGGTCGCCGTCACCGATCCTCGTCTGTCCGAATTCGACCACCATGTCGCCGGGCGTCAGCCCCGTGACGATCTCGACCTCGTCGGAACTCCGCAGCCCCGTCCCGACCGCCTGCAGGCGCGCACGGTGCCCGGACCCGTCGCCGGGCTCGACGACGTACACCGTGAATCCGCCGTCCGACTCCATCAGGCAGTTCACCGGTATCTTGATTATACCGAGCCGCTGCCCGGTCAGCACCCTGAACGAAACGAGAATGCCCGGCACGAGATCGCCATCCGGGTTGGCAAAGAACGCCTCACCTCCGAGCAGGTGACTCTCCGGATCGGCGGCGAGGTCGAGCCTTCCGACAAAGCCCTCTCCCGATTCCCCCGTCAACCTCGAGTGCCATATCGCCCCCTGGCCGACCTCGAGCGCCATCGCCTGTCTGCTTCCCGCCTCGAAGACGATCCTGACCGAATCGGTCCTCGCGATCCACGCGAGCGGGGTATGCGCCTCCGCCATATCTCCCTCCTCGACGTTCACGCTCATGACGATCCCCGCGTGGGAGGCGACGAGCTCGCTGCTTTCGGTGGCGTTCACGAGATCCGACTTGGCGATCTTGAGCGCCATCTCGGCCTTGTCGAGCATCTGCTTCGAAACCGCTCCCTCACGGTAGAGGTTGCGCATGCGGCGCGCGTCCGCGAGGGCGTCCTCGTAGACCGCCTTCGACCTCGAGTAGGAGTGAAGCATCGGGTTGGGGGCCGTCTTCTCGAGGCGGATCACAACGTCCCCCGCCTCGACGCGCTCCCCTTCCTTCCTCACGACCTCGAGGACCCTGATCGCGTTGGTCGATACGATATCGTACTGGACGGAGCCTTCGACCGTTCCCGCAAGCGTCGTCCATATCTCGATGTCGCCCGCGGCCGCCGTTACGACCTCGACCGGCTTGCCCTCGGTCTCCTGCACGGCGCGAATACCGGCGAAGGTCTCCCTGCGGAGCACCCGCGAGAACCTGTACGCGAAGAGCACGGCAACGATGATGATGACCACGATGCCGACCGTCCCTGCGCGGCCGCCCCGCTTCCTTTTTCCCTGACTTTCCATCTCTCGCACTCCTTCTACTTCAGACCGTTCATCATTCCGTACCCTTCACTGCCCACCGCAAGCTCGAGGCAGGCCTGTGCCATCCCGCAGCCGAACATCGCCTCGGCAAGCTGGCCCCGGGCCATTGTCATGGCGAGCTCCGCGTCGAGCCGTTCGAGGGGCGTTGCGAGACCGTTCTCGAGTCGCACCTGCGCAAGGCGGTGAGCCTCCTCGGCCAGCGCGACCGTCTCGATGCGGCCCTCGAGCGCCGTGAGCGCGTTCCGGAGTGTTAGCAGCGACTGCCTTACGGCGATCTCCTTATCACGGATCACGCGCTCGAGATCGAGCTCCGAGGACCTGAGATCCGCGGCCGCCTTGTTGATCTTTCCCTTTGTCCTCAACCCGTCGAATATCGGTATCTGCAATCCGAGTGCGACCCCGGCCGTTTTTGCAAGTAGTTCCTCATCGGGGAAAAAGCCGCTGGACCACTGTGTCTGCACGCCGTAGAACGCCGAGAACTGCAGCATCGGGTACCGTTCGGCCTTCGCAATCCTGAGGAACTGTTTCCGGGCTTCTATGTAATGCTCCAGCGCCATGATCTCGGCGCTTCCTTTGCGCATCGCGCCTAGCAGGGACTGGAGGTCCGCCGGCTCAGCGGCCGCCCCCAGAGAATCGGCAAGTTCTATTTCCGTATCCGGATCGATTCCACAGCGTCTTCTCACCACTATCAGCGACTGGTCGAGATCGTTCCGGGCCTTGACGAGCGGCGTCTTCCGGTTGGAAAGCTCAACCTCGGCCCGCATGACATCGAAGCGGCTCACCGTGCCCTGCTCGAAACCGGCGCGCGCGACACGCACAGCCTCTTCCGTCTCCTGCATCGCCTTCTCCGAAATTCGAAGCACCTCCGACGCCAGGAGAGCCGTAAAGTAGGCTTCCTTCACGCCGAACCGGACGAAATCGGCCGCGGCATCCTCACGATACCGGGCGCTCAGGCGATACGCCTTTGCCGCCTTCAATCCCGCGGACACACGCCCCGCCGCCCAGAGGACCTGGGACAGCTCGGCCCGTCCGAAGAAATCGTTGTCCTCGCCGATCTCGACCCTCGAAGGCGCATCCGCGCTCTCCCGGAATGCCTCGGGGAGAAAGAACGACATCTTGAGAAAGTTCCTGCCGTACTGTCCGAATACCGAGACCTGCGGCAGTGCGCCGGACCTCGCCTGCGTAACCTCCGCCTCGGCCCCGCGAACCGCCTCGCCGGCCAGCAGCAGTGTCTCGTCATTCTCGAGACCGAGCTCGACCGCCCTCTCGAGGGTCAGAACGAGCTGCTCCGAAGCGGCCCCCGTCGAAAGGGCAATCGACACCAGGAACGGCGCCAGGAAAACCGGCAGGAACCAGTGGAGCGGTCTGTTCCGCACACTCCATATATATCTCATCGATTATCCTCCGTTTCGTTGTGCCTGCCCCGGCGCAGTTCGAGCGGTTTCAGAATGATGCGGTCGAGAATCCCCGGCACATCGTCTATCCCGTCTTCGTCCCCCAGCTCCGTCAGCGTGTAGATGAGCCGGTGGGCGGCGCCGGTGACGACTGCCGCCAGCATGTACGGGTTCTCATCCGCTATATCGCCGCGTTCGACCGCTTCGGAAAAAAGTCCCGCGACGATCTCCCTCTTCCTCTTCATCTCGTCCTTGATCATTCCCTCGAGTCTCAGAGGGTTCTCATTAAGGAAGATCATCACGAGGTTCCGGTGCTTCCTGTAATGATCTATCGCAGCCCTGAACCAGTTGCGAAGCTGCTCGAGTGGAGGAAGCGACTGATCTCTCGCCTTCTCCCCCTTCTCGCGCAGCTCCCCCGTGTAATTCTCGATCAGCTCGCGGAGAATATCCTCCTTGCCCTCGAAATGCGTGTAGAGTTTGCCGACCGAAATCCCTATATGGTCGGCGATCTGCTTCATGCCGGTGCCGTCGTAACCGTCCCGGGCGAAGAGCTCAGCAGCGGTCTCGAGGATCAGCTTCCTCGCGCGCAGGCGCTCCCTCTCCCGCCAGGTGGAACGCCCCTCCCGGCCCTCGTTCATATCCATAGTTCTTATCCCCCGTAAAAAAATGCCTCCACAACAAAACTGAATTCATGTTCATAATCTGAATTCATGTTATGAATATATATTCAAATTCACGACATGGCAAGTTCATCCTCTATTTCACCATTTCCGCACAACATCCCTTGCGATGATACTTGATTGTCAGTTATTAGTTTTTGTGACGGCTTATCGGTTCCATCCGGTCACAAGAACCAGTGATTTCCACCAGGATGGAGTCTTAAGAAGGGAACACCCGGTCTTCACACAATGGAATCGGTCAAGCTGACGCGGTTAAGTTGCTTTTATAAAGTTTCCGGCCCAGATCCCAGAATCGATCGGTACTGACCTTGCCTCTGGCATAGGATTCATGCCATCCGGCGGGGACAGGCATGTCCTTGTATAACGACTTGCGTCTGGCTTCGAGCATTGTCCTTGGTTTTCTCATAAAATCGGCACCACAAATAACCCTGTTTCCTGTTCCGGATGATAAACGTTTTATCCATCTAATTCCCTCATAACTCCTCATCAAATGATGATCAAGAATTAAAGTATCAACTTTTTCAGATAGTCGTTCAGCATTATGCCAGGCTTTTTTAATCAGCGCTTTTCTATTCCGCTTTTTCGAACGATTGTTGAATAAATAGAGAGGTGGACCCCCGGCCAGTACTATATCCGGTTCCCAGTCCAGTATTTGAAGAACGGCTTCGTCATCAAGGAGCTGAATATCGGAGGCATGCACAAAGACACGATCATCTTCGATCCTGGTCATCATCACGGTTCCCAGATGACCATGTTTCTCACCATGAGATACCGGATTGGAAAAGGTCAATGCTCCATGCTTCGTTCCTTCCGACACGATGAAATCGTTTTTCAGGATAACAGAAAGAGATTCTGCTCTTCCCTTTTCAACCGAATGGAGGTGGGATGAACTTTTAGTCCATATCCTGACATTCGGGTTCAATCCGGTTATCTTTTTAATGTTGAACTGATAGGGATTTGCATCTGCTAACGGGACATGATCCCCATGAAAATGGCTGATCACTATATCGGTCGCTTCGGACCATCTTTCCACGATCCTTTTCTGTATCCGTTCATCAACTGCTACCTGAAAGGGGTGTGGAAGCAACCCGTACCTGTTATAGCCCAACGCTATGCCGGGATCGATCAGTATTCTTTGCTTTTCCGTCCTGACAAAACAACAAAGACCTCTCACGCCCAACGATTCCGTCCCCAAGATTTCAATATCCATATTCCGCCCTCCGGAGGTTCCCGGCCCGAATGGCTCCGACGCTTCACGCCGCGCCTTTATCCAGGGGAAGTTCGCACTATCCCCCGGTTATCCTTATCCTCTTTCGAACAAACTCCCCCCTCGTACCTGCCGGAAATTCTATCTCGACACGGTCGCCTTTGAGCTTCCCTCCGTCCACGCACCGAATCATCTCCGAACCCACGACAGGCAACCGGTACGTCTCCCCCGCCAGTCCCTCCAACTCCAGGACCAGCTCCTTTGCAACCTTTTGCATGGAAATGATCTTCAAACCTTTATTCACATCCCCGGGCTTCGTCTCGATACAGGGCGGCAATACTTCCACGGCCGGCCGGAACCCGAATCCAACACTTGTTAAACCATCCTTGAGCGGCACTGTCACGCGCGGCTGAACAACCTGCAGCGATTTCGAAAGCTCGAACTGAACCTCCCGCCCGTCGATCCGCGCCGATCGGATGGACGTGCTGGCGCCAAGCGCCGGCGCCAGATCGAGTGTATATCCACCCGCTCCCCGGGCGGAGATGCCGATAAAAAGCGTGTCTTTACCGCGTATGTATTCGAAGGAAAGGACCGCATCGCCAAACCTGTAATTGTCCACGGAGACTTCCAGCCAGTCAGCGGGAAAATGAGGAGCAAAACGCACCCTCTTCACGATGGCATCTCCCTCCAGGCCGAAGAGCCCGCGCACGAGGGGAAGAACCACCCCGGCAGTGGAAAATCCCTGGTGGGAAACCGACTCCTGCGGCCAGGTATGGAGGCTGCCCGAGAAAACCTCGTTGATCGCTCCAAGCTGGTTGTCATAAGTATGGCGAACCGTTGCCATCAGTGTGTTATACCCCTGCAGCGGGAAATGATGCTTGAATTGAGCCGTCGCCACCCAGCTGTTCAGGAAGGGCCATACGGCACCGTAGTTGTAATTCAACGGTTGATAATACTCGCAGCGGTTGGAAATGGACCGAACGCCCCAGTCGGTCGAAAGCTCGGACGAGCAGAGACGCTGCAGCGTCTTCCTGCTGTGCCCGGGATCTCCCAGCTCCCACATGAGACCCACCGCACTCCAGGGTGAAAACACCTCTACATGCTCACCCCCCGCATTGAAGGCATAGGCATAAAACTGGAGATCCTCGCTCCAGAACCTCTCCTCGAAACTTTTCCTCGCCCTCAGATAATGCCGTTCCGCTTCCCGCGCGCAGGACCGTTCACCTGCCGCTTCCGCCAGGAACTCCATGGCCTGCGCCGCCCTTACCCATATTGCGGCAATATAGATATCGGTCTCGATTCCTCCGGCCAGCTTCCCGTACTCCAACGCCCCGAGCCCGGCCTTCCTGTTATCCATCAATCCATCGCCGTTGGCATCAGTACTCAAGCACCATTCGTAGGCGCGTTTCACGTTGCTCCAGCAGCGCTTGACAAAATCGTCATCCCCCGTGCACCTGTAATAATCGTAGACGGCCGTTATGAAGAAGGGCGAGGTATCGCCGTGAATGTATCCGTAAGGGTACCGGCCGAACCAATCGATGTACCCCGCTGCCTGGGAGATCTCATGCGCCATCTTTCCGTCTTCCCGCTGGAACTGTGTTGTGAAGGCGAGCGCCTCCCTGACCGAAGCGTAATCTCCGTAGCTGTTCATGCTGAAAGAGTTGATATAAGCGTCCCCGCCGAAGAACCAGCCGAACCCGGGACGGCCGCTTGTTCCCGATGCTCCCAGACCGGCGACCAGTCCCATCCCGAAATCGGGATGATCGACAAGAAGATTGTCATAGGCGACCTTAGCCCATTCGAATGCCAGGTCGATCCGCGGTTCGGGCGTTTTTATACGCAGTGTGCGTTCCATCAATCCGTTATAATGGTCTACCGTTCTCCGGTAACAGGAACAGGGATCGCTTTCCAGCTTATGATATACATCGATTACATGTTCCCGTTCCCCCTTCCCGCCGGCCAGGACAATCGGTATGAACCTTCCACTCACCTTCCCGGGATCGTCGATCACGATTTTGAATTCGCTTGGCGCATCGGAAAGCATGTGGGCCGGCGTATATGAAACGGCGGCAGCGGCGGGAGATCCCACGACGGCGTGATTCATCCTGGTGGGTTCGGATATTACGTAAGCCCTTAGATCCTCGCTCCAGTAAGCATACTGGCCGCCGATCCCCGCGGGCCACATCGGCTGCAGGACCGGCAGGAAGCTACATATCACGGTCAAAGGCTCCGTAGCCTCAATTTCCAGCAGAACGATACTTCCAGCCTCGTCGATCGGAGTGATGTAGTGTGCCTTGACCGAAAAGGATTGATACGTGAATGTCAGCGTCGTGACCGCGGGCGTCACTTCAATCCATCCAACGATATCGGCCCCCCGTACCGGGCGGGTGGAATTTCCCACGAGAAAGGAGAACTCGAAGTTCCTGAAGAGTTTCAAAGGATACGCCCATGCCTCGAACGACCCACTTTCATCCCCCAGGACGGCGCATT
The DNA here is from genome assembly GCA_030672805.1 of Candidatus Krumholzibacteriota bacterium. Taxonomy (GTDB): domain Bacteria; phylum Krumholzibacteriota; class Krumholzibacteriia; order Krumholzibacteriales; family Krumholzibacteriaceae; genus DAOVFR01. Next base: position 1,334 of record DAOVFR010000038.1, on the reverse strand, counting down.
TTCTTCCCACCTTATCGAAAGGGGTTCCCGGCCGGGCGGGCCTTTCCAGCTTGAGTCCGCTTTCCCCGATGGGAAAAGGATCGATCAATCCCTGATGCGCCCGGAGAGCTCCCCCCAGGCCGATGACTAGAACGAAGAGACAGGGCAAGAGGCTTCTTCTCATTTTTTCCCCTTCGGATCACCGCTACTCGAGAGTGACACGGACCTGCTTTCCGACATACTCTTCCGTCGATTCGGGAAAGGGCACGCTCATCGTTACGATGCCGCTGCTGCTCACGTCCTCGATCCTCCCCCCGTCGATGCCGCTTACCCTCCAGTCGAACACCCTGAAGGAGAAACTCCCTTCCGTCCCGGACCTTCCCTCGAGGTCCATTATATAATGTTCACCCTCGAGGCGCGCATCGATTATACGGTACCCCTTCGAAACATCACCGGGCTCCGGCCCCGGCATGAGGGGAATCATCCCCACGCCCCCCCGGTGCCCCAAGATGACCGTCACCTCTCCGTCCAGCTTGAAAACGATGGGTTCCGCGAGCAGCCCCCGCCGCTTCCCTGCGGAAAAATCGATCGGCCGGCCCTGAACCTCGATTTTCTCCATGACCATGCCTTCCGGAATTTCCGGAGAGAGACATACGGCAACACTTCCGCCGCGCGTAAGGGAAAGGATGTACTTCGTTTCCCTTCGGGCCCGTATCATCTCGAGTTTCAACCTGGAGCCCGCCACGCGCAGATTGTTCACCGTGACACTATCCCAGGCCAGGGGAAACCGGGGCCTCAGTTCGGCCTTCCCCTCCAGGGCGTGAGGTTTCCAGCCGATCATCCCCGTGATCGCCGGGTGGAGCACATTAGTCTCCGACCAGCACTGATGGGGACACACGCCGGAAGGCCTGTACTCCGCCCCGTTCATCACCTCTTCCACGAATCCCGAAGCCCAGTGATTCTTGATGGCGAGATTGTTGAATATGTGCGTGAATCCCTGAACGGAGTTCCCGTACTCGTATTCGGCCAACGCCGTCCAGCCTGTATAGAGGGGCCAGACGCTGCCGTAATGATACCCCCGCGGGTTGAACAGGGGGGACCGGGAACTAAGAATACGCACACCCCAGTCGGACGTGAATCCGTTCCCGGCATACTCGCTCAAGACAGCCCGCGCCTTTTCGTCATCGAGCAGGTTGAAATACATGACGGTGGCGGGCAGTACGGTCTTCTCGGGGTTGTACGATCCGTCGGTGAACTTGCCGTAATGGAAAAACCGGTCCGGCTCGTTCCAGAAATCCGTATTGAGAATGTGCCGCACACTTTCCGAATCACGGGCATACCGCCCGCTCAGACCG
>DAOVFR010000063.1 GCA_030672805.1 Candidatus Krumholzibacteriota bacterium | reverse complement strand
GCAGATCGGCATCTCGAGCGGTGGGGGAAGGATCGGCAGCGAGTACTTCCGCAAGCGATTCTCTCCCGCCGATCACGGGCGCGAGGCGGCACGCCAGGCGGTCCTGCTTCTCGATGCGATCGACTCGCCGGCGGGACCGATGGAGCTGATCCTGGCACCGGCAGAATCGGGCATTCTGCTGCATGAGTCGGTCGGCCATCCCCTCGAGGCCGACTTCATCCGGAAGGAAACCTCGGCCTACACGGGGCGCCTCGGTGACAGGGTGGCGAGCGAGCTTGTTACCGTTATAGACGACGGGGCCATCGCGAACGACCGTGGAGCGCTCAACTTCGACGACGAGGGAACAGTGCCATCCGCCACGGTCCTCATCGAAAAGGGGATCCTTAAAGGTTACATGCACGACCGTATCAGTGCGGAGTTCTTCGGCGTTCCCCTCACCGGCAACGGGCGCCGGGAATCTTACAAGTACCCGCCGGTGCCGCGCATGACGAATACCTACCTCGCAAACGGCCGGAGCGATCCCGAGGAGATATTCCGTTCGACGAAAAGGGGAATCTTCTGCAAGTCATTCAGGGGCGGGCAGGTTGACATTTCGAACGGTGACTTTGTATTCGTACCGATCGAGGCCTACCTCGTCGAGGACGGACGGATCACGGCGCCGGTGAAAAACCTGACCATTATCGGGAACGGACCCGACGTGCTCTCCAAGGTAACGATGACGGGAAACGACTTCGCTTTCAGCGACGGCCGTTGGACATGCGGCAAAGGGCAGCAGGTGCCGGTCGGCGTGGGTCTCCCAACGATCAAGATCTCGGAGATCACCGTCGGGGGCAGCGAGCTGCAGCAGTGACCGGGGGAACGTGCAGTGACGATGGACAGGATAAAGAAGCTGGCCGAAACGAGCGTTACCACCGCCCTGTCCAAAGGCGCGGAGACGGCCGAGGTTGCCGTGAGGGAAAGTACGGATTTCGAGGTTACCGTGCGGAAAGGCCGGATCGAGACACTCACCGAGGCGGTTTCGAGCCGTATTGCGATCACGCTTTCGCTGGACAGGAAGCGGGCTTCCGTGACATCGAGCGATCTATCCGCGAACAGTATCAACGGGCTCATCACCGAGGCGGTCGAGCTTGCAGGCTTCATGGACCGGGACGGGTACTTCGCGATGCCCGAGAATGGCGAGCTCGGCCGGGTAAAAACCGACCTCGAACTATTCGACCCGGAGGCCGTCGAGTTGCCGACCGACAGGAAGATACAGCTCGCGATGGATCTCGAGCGGGCGGCATGCGGCATGGATAAGCGGATCATCCCCAATGGAGCGTCCTTCTCGGACAGTGTCGTGACGAACGTTTTCGCGAACAACCTGGGCTTCTGCGACGGCTACCGGAAAACATACAGCTCGATCGATATCTCCTGCGCAGCCGAGGACAGGCCGGAGCGCGGCGATAACAGCGGGAAAAAGCAGTCTTCGTACTGGTTCTCAACGGCGGTCAGGTTCAACGACCTCGAACCGGTCGAGGAGGTGGCCCGGAGAGCCGTGGATAGAACGATCCGCAAACTCGGCGCCGTGAAGCCGCGCACATGCAAGGTACCCGTCGTGTTCGACCCGCTGACGGCGGGCATGCTGCTCTCATACATCGCTTCCGCCGTGAATGGCGAAAACATTTACAAGAAGTCATCCTTCCTTGTCGACATGACCGGAACGCAGATCGCAACGCCAGCGGTGACGATCATCGACGACTCGCTCCTTCCCGGAAAGCTCGGAACGAGGCCGTTCGATTCTGAAGGCGTGCGCACCCGCACAAACGTCGTCATCGACAGGGGAGTGCTGAAGAGCTACCTCATGGACAGCTACCAGGCCCGCAAGCTCGGCGCAAGGACTACGGGGAACGCGGGCGGTGTCTCGAATTTCTATCTCGTGCCTGGAACGGCCGGCCCCGGCGAGATCATATCATCCATCAACGAGGGTCTCTACCTCACGTCGATTTCAGGGCCCGGCGCAAACTGGACGACCGGTGACTTCTCGCAGGGCGGCCAGGGTATCTGGATCGAGGGCGGCAAGCTGTCCTACCCGGTGAGCGAATTCACAATCACCGGCACCTTCCAGCAGATGTTCGGCGACATCGAAATGATCGGAAACAACCTCACGTGGCGAACCTCGATCACGGCTCCCACGCTGAAGATCGCACGAATGACGATCAGCGGTACGTGATATCGCTGATGTCGCCGTTTAACGGCTTTGAATCCATTACATGGTATGCTAGTATAATCACGACGATGCATGTTTCCGTGTAATCGATGTCCCAAGCGCCGAATCGAATAACCGGCAGTGATCTGCATGCAAAGAACCACAGTCCATATTATTCTGGTAATCACCCTGTCCGCGTCACTCTCCTGTGCGCAGCGGCCCGCGGACCCTGTCGAGCGCCTTCTCGAAAAACATGCCGATGCGATGGGCGGACTCGAAGTGATCCGGTCTATCAACACGGTCGTCTCAACATCCGGCATCGAGTTTTCGGACACGGGCATGAGGGGAACGATAACAACGCACTCGATGAGACCGTGTCTTTCCTTCATGGAGATATCGCTCGGGTATTTCAACATAAGACAGGGCTTTGACGGCGTGCGGATCTGGATGGTGGACCAGAACAATATGCTCCAGTTCAGGCGGGACCCGGGCTCGCGGGAGCACCAGGTCTCGTCATGCCTCATGGATAATTACGATTACCTCTTTCCATCCCCCGATTTCAAGATCACGGCGGCGTGCACCGACACGATCGACGGAGCCATATGCGAGGTGCTCGAGATCGTCCCTGTTAACGGGGCGGTCTGTTCCCTCTCCATAGATACGGAAACCTATCTTGCCAGGAGCGCAGTCATCACGGGAAGCGCCGGGACGATCGACATGATATTCGACGATTACAGGCCTGTCGCCGGCGTCATGTTCCCGTTCCACACACTCATACGGAACGTCTCGATAAACCAGACGATCGAGATCTGGAAACAATCGATCGCGGTAAACACGGAGCTCGATCCCGCGATTTTCCTTCCTCCCGCGATCGCCCGGCGGGATTACCGGTTCACGGATGGCTCATCGTCGGAGAATATTCCATTCCGTTACCTGCACCGCCACCTCTACCTGCCGGTTACACTGGATGGAGTAGGGCGGGAACTCATGTTCCTGCTCGACTCGGGGGCCGGTATGACGCTGATCGATTCCGTTATCGCCGCGGAGCTGGAGCTTCCGCACGGCGGCACGATCCCCGGCGCGGGAGCGGGCGGCACGACGGATTTCCACCTGTCACGGATACCGGGTTTTTCGGTCGAAGGCATCGAGTTCGACGCGCAGATCGTCATCACCTACCCGATCGCGGGGATGCTCGAACGTTTCGTCGACCTGGAGATCGGCGGTGTGCTCGGGTACGATTTCCTGAGCCGTTTCGTGACAAGAATCGATTACGAGAACCGGGCGATATCCTTTTTCGAGCCCGATTCGTTCTCGCCCGCGGGCGCTGAAACATCCCTCGACGCCCCGCTGATGCGAAACATCTTCTCGCTCGGGTGCCGGCTGGACAGCATACATACGGGTACGTTCCTGCTCGATACGGGGGCCAACAGCTCCATGCTGCAGAAGAGCTTCATCGACCGTAATGAGCTGACAGGCGGCGGGACCGGCCTCCTGGTGAACCTTATGGGAACTGGCGGAGAGGAGCGTGCAGACCTCCGCCGATTCGGGCTGTTCGAACTGGGAGACATCGGGATCGATAAACCCGTATTCGCCCTGCCCGAAACGAACAGGGGGATCGGCGTCTTCGACGGCATGGACGGCATAGTGGGAAACGATATCCTCGAGCAGTTCACCGTGACGCTCGATTACCAGAACCAGCGCTGCCTGTTCGAGGCGAACGGAAATTTCGGCCGGTCTCTTTACACCGATCGCAGCGGGCTCCAGCTCATCCGCGGCCGCGGCGGGACGGTATCGGCATACAACATCATACCCGGTTCGCCCGCCGACGAGGCGGGACTCATCGAAGGCGACAGGATCCTGGGCATGAACGGAAAGGACATCGCTGAATTCGAAAACCTGGACGAGATCACCGGACTCCTCCAGGGCGAGGAGGACACCACCATCGACCTGGAAGTAATGAGGAACGGCGGGAGACGGCAGGTACGGCTCGTCCTTCGATCGTACCTGTAGGGTCATTCCCCCCGGAACCGCTTAACGTGAAAGGAGACAGATTGAGCATCAATATCAAGTTCATCGGAGCGGTACGAACCGTTACGGGCTCGATGCACCTCGTGCAGAACGGGCACTCGAATCTTCTTATCGACTGCGGCCTCTTCCAGGGTCACAGGGAAGAAGCTTTCAAACGGAACTCGGATTTTCCCTTCGACCCGGCAACACTGCAGGGGCTCGTGCTCTCGCACGCCCACATCGACCACAGCGGGAACATTCCCAACCTGGTCAAGCACGGTTTCGAGGCAAGGATCCACTCGACCAAAGCGACCGCCGACCTCTGTTCGGCGATGCTTCCGGACAGCGGCCATATCCAGGAAGAGGACATCAAGTTCGTAAACAAGATCCACAGGAAAAAGGGTCTCCCCCCGCGAAAACCCCTCTACACCCGCGTGGATGCGGACAGGTCGCTCGAGCACCTCAGCGGCCACCCGTACCGGAAACGTTTCGAGATCTGCGACAACACGGCGTTGACGCTGTACGACGCCGGTCATGTCCTCGGCTCCTCGATCCCGCTGATCGAGATAAAGGATAACGGCACGACCTGCCGAATCGCGTACGTCGTGGATCTTGGAAGAAAGAACCTGCCGATCCTGAAAGACCCCGAGACACCTCCCGGGATCGACTACATGTTCCTCGAGAGCACCTACGGAGGCAGGCTCCACGACTCGGTCGGCGAGACGGACGACCGTCTCGCCCGGATCGTCAACAGGACGATGGAACGCGGCGGAAGGATCATCATCCCGTCCTTCGCGCTCGAGAGAACGCAGGAGATCGTGTACCACCTCGGCCAGCTCACCCACGAGGAGCGGATCCCGGACGTCCCGATCTTCGTCGACAGCCCGCTGGCAGTGAACATCACCGACGTCTTCAGGCGGCACCCCGAATGCTTCGACGAGGAGATGTGCAGGCTCCTCGAGGAAGGGAACGACCCGCTCGGCTGCGAACGGATCGAGTACATCACCGATGTCGAGCGCTCGAAGAGCCTGAACCGGGACGACCGGCCCATGATCATCATCTCGGCTTCGGGAATGTGCGAGGCGGGGCGCATCCTCCACCACCTGAAGAACAATATCGAGGACCCGAAGAACACCGTGCTGGTCATCGGATACATGGCGAAGCACACGCTCGGGCGCCGTATCGTCGAGCGGCACGAGGAGGTCAAGATATTCGGTCAGAAGTACAGTCTCCGGGCCGAGGTCCAGGTGATGAACGCCTTCAGCGCCCACGCCGACCGGAACGAGATCCTCGAATACGTCCAGCCCTTCAAGGATAAATTAAAGCGGATCTTCATCGTCCACGGCGACGAGGACCAGTCGGAGAAGCTCCGCGACCTGCTCAACGAGAAGGGCTTCCCGGCGTACCTGCCCGAACCGGGGGAGGAAATCGAGCTTTCATGAGGCCGGAAAAAGCCGTTCATTGCAATTGGATCGAGCCCGGATGAAACCAAGAAAAGCCGACCCGGCGCGCTTCGCCGTGACGCCGTCCGAGGGCATCGCCCTACAGAAAGAGCTGAAAGGGCTTGTCCGGAAACACTGGGACGGACGGCCGATCAGGCACATCGCGGCCACAGACGTCCACTTCCCCGCACGAAGCTCCGCCAGGGCGGCAGTCGTCATCGTATCCTATCCCGTCCTCGAGGTCGTCGAGACGGCCGTCCACGAAGGGCCGGTCACCTATCCGTACATCCCGGGCCTTCTCTCCTTCAGGGAGATCCCCCCGCTGCTGATGGCATGGCAGAAGCTTAAAATCGCTCCCGACCTGCTCCTCTGCGACGGCCAGGGCATTGCGCACCCGCGCGGGTTCGGGCTTGCGAGCCACCTCGGCCTCGTGCTCGGGCTCCCCTCGATCGGATGCGCAAAATCGCCCCTGTTCGGTTCGTTCGACGAGCCCGGCCCGCTGAAAGGCGGCCGGGCACCTATCAGGGACGGCTCGAACAGAACGATCGGCACGGTCCTGCGTACCAGGGACGGTGTAAATCCGATATTCGTGTCGGTCGGCCACCTCATCGATCTCCGCACCGCCGTCCGCATCGTTCTTTCCTGCACGACACGCTTCCGCATTCCGGACCCGCTCCGCGCCGCCCATCGCCTGGCGGGCGGAAACCTGTAAAATACCGAATTGCTCTTTGAACACCGCCAAGCTGCCCGCAGGCATCACAAATATATCATGCCATCCCCGGCGAGAAACTTCCCCGACTCCGCAGGTATGGAACCGTTCTTGCGAATCAGGAAATTAGTCATAATGGCAACCGGGCAGCATTACATAACTTGTTGATATTGTTTATGCAAACCGGGATCGGCGGTTTTTCGGGCAAGCGGCCGAACCGCACACAGTCCCAATTTGCAATCCGGTCCCGGTATGGATCAGACAGGGAGATCGAACAATGATTATTCTACCGATCGGCACAAAATCGACGCTGGCGCTCAAACCCAAGATTACGATCGCTCTGATAGCCGTCAATATCGTTATTGCACTCTTTACAGTCCCGCTGATGATGAGCACCGAGGGCAACCTGATCAAGGTCCAGCGGATGAGGATCGCCGCCCAGCTCCGACTCTATGTCGAGGAGCACAAGGGGCGTTCGGTCCTCGATACATCGCTCGAGAGCTACGTCGATGGATACATCGACGATATAGAACGGGCCGAGGATTACATTGATCTCGAACATGCGGTCATGAAGGCGACCTCGTTCGCAAACATCTCATGGGAGGAGCTGAACGAATTCGAGAGAGAACTGCACGAACGTACCGACGACCATTACGAGAATCCCTTCAGCAGACCGGCAGTCCTCTTCGCCGATTGGAAAAGGTTCCAGGACAAGGAAACGAAGGTCCTCGAGGCCAATGTCAACTTCTCATTCGGTCTCGTACCGAGCAGGACAACACGGATTCACACGTTTATCACATACATGTTCCTGCACGGCGGGATCTGGCACCTGATAGGAAACCTGATCTTCCTGTGGGTGGTCGGCTGCCTGCTCGAGGACACTTGGGGCCGCTTGCCTTTCCTCGTCTTCTACCTCGCCGGCGGCGCCCTCGCGGGCCTGGCCCACTGCCTCCAGGATATGACGTCGACCGTACCGCTCATCGGCGCCTCGGGCGCGATCGCCGCGGCGATGGGCGCATTCACCGTCCGGCACTTCTGGACAAAAATCAAGTTCTTCTACTTCTTCATCTTCTTCTTCCGGCCCTTCTGGGGCAATTTTCACCTGCCTGCATGTGTCTTTCTTCCGTTCTGGTTCCTCCAGCAGGTGATGCTGAAGTCGCTCGCCGATTTTACGGGCGGGTCCGACGTGGCATACATCGCGCATATCGCCGGTTATCTGATGGGCGTCACCACGGCCCTCGCGTTCAAGGCAACGGGATTCGAGGCGAATTACCTGAGGACGAAAGTGGAACAGAAACAGGTCAGTGAGGGCGTGCTGCAGGACCCTCGCTTCGACGAGGCCTGCACGTTTCTCTCTACGGGTAAAATCGAGCAGGCAAAGACGCTGTTCCAGCAGGTCATCAGGGCCCACCCGGGCAATCTCAACACGATCCAGGATATCGCTTTTCTCTACAGGGAGAACGGGCTGATGACCGAGTATGCCAAGCTGACGGACTATGCGCTGAAAAACCTGCTGCTGAAATCGCGCTTCGAGGATGCGGCCTGCCTTGCGATCGAGATCATCAAGTCCGGGGACGAGGACCATGTAAACGGGCAGTCCCTGATGCGAGTCGGAAAATGGTTCGCCGAGCAGGACAGGCGCGGCGAGACGCACGACATGTACCGCGCCGTCATCAGGAGCAGCGCCAACGCCCAGATGAAGGCAAAGGCGTCTATCGCTCTCGCCAGGCTGCTTAACGGCAAGATGAACAATCCAAGGGATGCAGTTTTGGTGCTCGACGTGGCGGCCGGTCTCGACCTAGATTCGGAATGGCTCGACCGCATCAAGGAGATGAGATCGACGATCGAATCGATGAGCCCGGCCGGTACGACCGTGTGATACCGATCGATGACGAACGCTGCAGGCGTCCTCATCACGTGCAGGGTTTCACGGGCATATGATATCCCTCATGGCATCGGCGCGCGCCTGCCAGCTATTACCGGCTGCGAATTCTTTTAGTTTTTCCCGGTCGGCTCCCCGTGACAGGGCCGTACGGATCTTGTCGACGAAATCCTCCCCGCTAACGGCGATATGGATGAAATCGGAGAGCTCCTCCATCTCGTCGGAGAACTTCATCGTGACGATCGGCTTCTCGACGGCGGCATACTCGTAGAGCTTGTTCGGGTCGGCAAGCCGCATCAGTTCGTTTCTCCGGAGCGGTATCATGCATACATCGAGTGACGCGAGGTATGCGCCGAGCCTCTCGTACGGCTTGATGCCGAGGTACCGGACGTTCGCCCGCCGCTCCATGAGCCTTTCGAGCAAGGGGCGTGTATCGTCGAACAGGGGACCGAGCAGCACGATCGTCGCCTCGGGGATCGACGACGCGACGAGGTCGAGGAGTTCCATGTCAAACCAGGGAGCAATGGCTCCCGAGTACCCGAGCACCGGTCTCCGGCACTCTTTCATCTCGTCCGGAACACCGGAAGCAGCCGCGCCGGCGAAGAGCTCGTAGTCCACGCCGTTTCCCACGTGTACCGCGCCCGGCACACCTATACCCGCCAGGCGCTCGACCAGCCCCCGGCTCACCGCAACCACCGTATCGGCCGACCGGGCGAGCCTGGTGAAGTACCGCTCCGCCCAGCGCGGCGTGTTGGGAAACTCCATCGGATCGTCGTTGCAGTCGTACAGCATCGACGAGCGGGGCAACAGCGGCAGGATCGCCGCGTAGTATATATTCGATACGTAGAAGACGCGGCCGCTGCCGCCGAATCCGGCCAGCAGGAGAACCGCGTTCACCCAGAGGTACAGAATGACGTTCCAGATAAAGCGCACCGGCGGCAGCGAGAGGAGCACGCGGACCGGCCGCTGTGGAACGTTCTTGAACGCGGGGATACAAACATGGGTGATGCGGCCGTCACGCTCGGGCAGGAAGTTGTTCCGCTTCCCGAGAACGACGCTCGAAAGGAAAAGGATCTCCCAGTCACCGGGGAAGCGTGAGAGGATCTGCTGTTTTCTCGTCCTTACGTACCGCCACTGTATCTCGGAGAAACAAACAATCTTCAAACCCTTCAACCTCTCGTACGGCCTGCGGCCGCCCGCGCGGCGCCGGTACCGTCAGGTGACGGCGCCGGTGCTGACGAACTTCTCGATCGCGCCGGCCACGACTGCAAGCTGCCCATCGGTAAGCTCGGGATAGACAGGGAGCGCCAGCGTCTCCCGCGCCGCCCTCTCCGCCTCGGGGAAATCGCCTTCCTTTCCTCCAAGGAACGAGAAACAATGCTGCAGGTGGAGGGGAAGAGGATAATATATCTCGCTCCCGACACCGTTATCGGCAAGATACCTTTTCAGCCCGTCGCGCCGGTCCGCCCTGATCACGTACTGGTTGAACGTGCAGGTGTTGCGGGGCTCGATATACGGTACCGTGACCCCGCCCAGATGCGAGAGGGCCCCGTTGTAGAATGCGGCGTTGCGCCTCCTCGCCTCGTTCCACGATTCCAGATGGGCAAGCTTCACGCACAGGACCGCCGCCTGCAAGGCGTCGAGCCGGCTGTTCACCCCGACCTCGTCATGGTAGTAACGTCTCGTTCCGCCGTGGACACGAAGCGCTGCGATCCTGTCGGCCAGATCCCCGTCACCGGTGACGACCATGCCTCCGTCTCCGAACCCGCCGAGGTTCTTCGTCGGAAAGAACGAAAAGCATCCTGCCGTTCCGATAGAGCCTGCCTTGCGCCCCCTGTACAGCGCCCCGATCGACTGGCAGGCGTCCTCGATGACAGGCACGTCCATCCCGCCGGCCGACTCCATGATCGGGTCCATATCCGCCGTCTGGCCGTACAGGTGCACGACGATCACAGCCCTCGTGCTGCCGGTCAGCGCGGCGCCCAGGCCATCCGGAGAAATATTGTATGTCCTCGGGTCGATATCGACGAACACCGGCCGCGCACCGAGCCTCGTGATCGCACTCACAGTCGAGAAGAACGTGTACGGTGTCGTGATGACCTCATCTCCCGGCCCGACTCCCAGTGCCATGAGAGAGAGCAGGATAGCATCGCTGCCGGAGGCGACACCCACGGCGCGGCGAACGCCGCAGTAAGAGGCGATCCTTTCCTCCAGCTCGGCGACCTTCGGGCCCAGGACGAACTGCTGTGTCTCGAAGACCTCGTCCATGGCGGCACGGACCTCGTCCCTGATCGACTCGTACTGGGGAACCAGA
>DAOVFR010000235.1 GCA_030672805.1 Candidatus Krumholzibacteriota bacterium | reverse complement strand
CGTTGCCAGGATGATGGTAAAGAATCCACTGGCGATTGCCGGTCGTTTTGTCATCGGCGAACCCTCCCGGCCAAACCGGTTTCAGTTGCAACCGGGGCGATCTTGCCCGGATACAAAATTATACCATTTCATGATGGTTCAAGGTAGGGTGTATCCATGCTGGAATTCTTTACAAAAGCGTCAACCGGAAAGGTGAACCATTTCCGGACGCTGTACCATTCATCATCCGGCCTTATAATCGTCCTCCTTCTCAAGGTGAATTACCCCTCGAAGAGGCTCGCGCTGATCGTTCTCGCTGCCGCATCCCTGGGCCTGTTCGCCCTCGATATGCTTCGGCTGTTCACGAACGCGGGGGAAAGATTCTGCAACAAGTACATCGGGTTTCTTCTGTCGGACAAGGACAGGTGCCGGTTCAACTCGTCCTTCTACTATGCCATATCGCTGTTTTTCAGCGTTCTGATCTTCTCTCCCCGTATCGCCATGGGCGCGATCATATGTCTCTCGGTGGGGGACCCTGTCGCAAAGATCGCCGGGCTCACCTTCGGAAGGATCAGGATACTGGGTAAAACGCTCGAGGGGACGCTCGCCGGTTTCGTTGTTTGTTTCTTCATTATCAGGCTGATCGTTCCGTCGGGTGCGGTCGCCTTCACGGGGGCGCTCGCCGGGGCGTGTATCGAGCTGGTGCCCATTCCGAAGGTCGATGACAACCTGATCATTCCGCTGTTCTCGGGTCTCGCCATGACCGTTGCCAGCGCCCTGTTCGGGGGCTGATTTTACACGTCATACACGTCATATTTTGGTAGAATATTTTAACCGTTTATGGTATAATCTTTTTCCATACTAAGGGTTTTAATCAATTACATGTTGCGTATATCCTGTTCACGGGCACAGCACAGGTTTAAAGGGAGCGTTACTGTCATGAGGAGAGCCATACTCGCGTGGTTATTGATTGTCGCAGTATCAAGCGCCGCCTATGCCGATAATACCTATTCCGGCATGATAGGTCTTTTCGCCGATGCCAATCACCGTTACCAGAAGGTATGTCCCTTCGAGGGTCCATTCGCCGGCATGGCAAAGATGTGGATCTGGGGGGTGGCCTCGACCGAAGAAACCGTTGGCCACGCGAGATTCAGGATCGTGTATCCCTCCAACGTACTTCAGAGCGAGATCGTCGCGAATGAAGCATTGGTGAACATGTCGATCGGTGATCTGCCGGGTGGAATCCAGGTGGGATACAATGGATGCCGGGGCGGATGGCACTGGCTCTACTGCCAGACGATCTACGTGACGACACACGATGAGACGTGGATCCGTGTGGCGGAATACCCGGGAAGCGGCCTCATTCAGTTCAAAACATGCGGAGACGCGATCTGGAAACCCGCCAAGGAATACACGAGGCTGTACCTGAACTCCGATCTCGGACAGGGGACCAAGCACTGTGTTCCTCCCGAAGAGCTCGTCGTCGGTGCCGAGGACGCATCGTGGGGAGCGATCAAGAGCCTCTTTGCCGAATAAGAGGTTCTCACGCCTGAAGATAAAACCTTGGATCCGCCGAAAAATCATCGCCGTGTATGGCGCCGATCGTGGCTCATGCCGCCACAGCCTCGAGCTGTGTATCCATCGAATATAATGCGATCCTCGCCGATCGCGGGCAAGGTGAAAGCCCCGTCGGAATGCTTGCTGGATATTCCGGGAAACATTTGGTACGATGCGCCGTAGTAACGACTGAATTCTTGATGCATGCCGTACTGTCCGTTGTAATTTCCGAAACGGGGATGGAGTCAATGAGATTCAGGTTATTCGGTTTCGTAGTGCTGCTTGTCATGCTGTACAGCGCGGTGGTATCCGGGGAAAGCGTAGAGGATTATATCGGTGAGGCACGGAAGCTTGCCGATGGGGACAATATGCCCGGGGCGATGAAGATCCTCCGGAAAGCGCTCGAGGAGCATCCGGAAAGCTCGGATATACATGTCTACCTCGGGTTCTACACCGGCATGAGCGCGGGATCGACGGGTGATTACATGGAGGCGGGCCGTCTCGCCATCGAATCGTTCACGTTGCTCGACAAGGCAGTCGCCCTCGACCCCGCTAACTACAGGGCTTATTTTTACCGTGGTCTCATGGGGGTGAAGATGCCCCCGTTTCTCGGAAAGCTCGATGGAGGAATCAATGACCTGAACCGTGTTATCGATATGCACGCGAAATCACCGGACACCGTCGAAAAGGATGACCTGATCTTCGCGCTTTCGCTGCTTGCGGAAGGCTATGAAAAAAAGGGAGATGCTGGGTCAACGAAGGGCGTCCTTGAAAAAATCGTCAAGCTTGCTCCCGGTTCGGATGCCGCCGAGGCGGCGAAGGAACAGATCGGCAAACTCCACGCGCCGGCGCGGAAGGGCCCCGGGCCGCTGTCGCTGAAGGAAGGCGACGAGGGGGATATCGCGGCGCTCAAGAAGAAGATCGAGAAAGATCCTGGTAACGGTACGCTGATACTTGCCCTCGGTGAAGCGTATTACGAGATGGAGAAATGGGAGGAAACGAGGGAGGTGCTCAAAGAGTACGTTGCCTCCGACGAGACGAACGCACGGGCCTACAGGCTTCTCGGCATAGCCACCTCGCGGATCGCCGAGGATGGGTATGATAAGCGGATTCATGACGACACCGATTTTCTGTCCGGTATCGCGTTCGAATCGATGGGCTACCTGGATAAGGTGATCACACTCGACCCGGATGATACCGAGACGCGACTTCTGAGAGGGATCTTCGGTATCATGTTTCCGTTCTTCCTCGGGAAGCATGACCAGGGCGTCGCCGATCTGAAGTTCGTGGCCGAAGGCGATGCGCCCGAGGCGCTCAAGGCCGAGGCGAAGTTCTATCTCGGGATCGCGTACCGGCACCAGGCGATGCGGTGCTGGGTCGACGTTGCCACGAAGTATCCGGATTCCGAGGCGGCGAGGATGATGTACAACGAGATACGGCCGAGGGTGAAGAGATTCGATCCGGCTGCGGTTGAAAAGCCCGTTGTTGCTGTCGATTTTGTGCTCGGTTTCCAGGATGAACTTCCGCCGCAGACGGTGGTCTGGATCGAAGACGACGACGGCAGGTACGTCAAGACGATCTATGTCTCGGGGTTCAGCGGCTTCGCGAAGGAGAAGCAGGTCAACCTGCCCGTCTGGTCGGTCATCTCGAAATTCGAGGGTGTCGAGGCGGTTACGAGCGCCAGCATCGACATCGGCCACTATATCTACACGTGGGACCTGACTGGCCTGGACGGCAAGAAGGTGAAGAGGGGTACATACATGGTCAGGGTCGAGGTTTCATACTGGCCGAGCATGAAGTACCAGCTCGCCGAGGCGTCGATCGACATCGGCAAGAAACGGCAGAATATTCTTGTCGAGGAGGGAGATTATATACCCCGTCTCGAGGTAACATACATACCGAAATAACGGATCGAGGCAAGGAAGGAGGGGAACAAAATGGGAAAAACGAGATGGTGGGGTGCGCCGACTCATGTCGGCACGTCCGTTGAGCTGTCCGGACGGCTCGATCAGCTCCTTCCCGGCGAGACGGTAATTGAAAACACCGAGCCCCTCACCATTCGCGTGCGGGGCGTCAATATCCTCGAGGACTATGAGTGGAGGCCGGGGGACAGGAACGACATCATGATCGTGTCGACCACGCAGTTCGGGAGTGAGCCGCCCGTCCAGCGCCTGCACTTCCTGCAGAAGGACGTAGAGGCGGGATGGCAGGGAGATTTCTTCAACGATGTCATCCTGGCGATACGTGATTACAACGCCGATACCCGGGACTTGACGCTGAGGATCCAGGTCTACGAGATCGACGGGGCAAACAGCGAATTCATCGAATCGGTGAACAACGTATCGCAGAGTGTCTCCGTGGCGTTTCCCCTCCTTG
>DAOVFR010000108.1 GCA_030672805.1 Candidatus Krumholzibacteriota bacterium | reverse complement strand
AAGCCCTGTGACACGGCGCCGATGAGATGGTTCACCTGCGCGCTTTTTGTTCTGACCTCGAGGTACGCATCCCTGCCCTCGAAGAGGGGCAGGAGTGAGGCGGTGGCGCCGGTAAGGTGATCGAGCGCCAGGCTGTCACCGAGCTCGCCCGTGGTGAGCCTTCCCGAGGGATCGCGTTCCAGGGCATTACGGACCTCATTGCTGATGTCGTTCGTGTTGGAGAACAGAACGATCCAGCGGTGGTCGAGGTAGGACTGCAGGTAACAGTACGTACACGAGTACGGGCAGTTCAGCATCGTGATGATATACCTTTCCCCGCACGGAGGTGAACAGGGAGGCAGGTGAAAATCCTTTACGAACGATCCCCCGTGGCGCATCAGGACGATGGTGTCTTTCCCGGCGGGACTGCGTGAAAGGAAACGAACCGGGTCATCGACCATCTCGACCGCGGCATGGGGATATTCCGACTGCAGCCGCCTCGTGAGAGGATCGTCCGCGGCTTGAGTTTCAATTACCAGTTTCTTGATAGTTGCATTCATCGTTCTTCCCGGTGTATCCGGAATCCATCGCCGGCCGGCCGCGGGCCTTTCACCGGGAACCGTAGTAATTACCCCCGCCATGCCGCAGCCGGTTGATTGTCCTGCCCGCCATCGCATAGATGAGGATGATCCCGCCGATGAAGCCGCCGATGTGCGCGAACCATGCCACTCCGCCGTCCTGCAGGCCGCCGCACGAGGCGAAGCCGCTTATGAGCTGTATGACGAACCAGAAAATAATGATCAGCGACGCGGGCACAACGGTGAGACGGATGAAGTAGAAGAGAAACATCAACGTGAGCACCCTCGCTCGAGGGTAGGCGATCAGGTAGGCCCCGAGGACGCCGGCGATTGCGCCGCTCGCACCGACGGTTGGAACGATCGAGGATGGATCGGATGCTATATGCAGGGCGTGGGCGATGAGCCCGCAGAGGAAATAGAAGATTATAAACTTGGTAGGTCCCAGTATGTCCTCGATGTTGTTGCCGAAGATCCAGAGGTAGAGCATATTCCCGCCGAGGTGCAGGAAGCTCCCGTGAAGGAACATGGAGGTGAAAAGGGTCAGGAAGACCGGTTTCGGTCCGGGATAGTGCACGAGGTAGGGGCCGTACCGGCCGACGAGGTCGGTCATCCTGGTGATCTCGTACGGGGTCGAACCGAGGGATGCGACGAGCGAGTTGAATCCATAACCGAGGGACATCTGGTAGATATATACAAGTACGTTGATCGCGATGAGTGATATCGTGATCACCGGAGTCCGTTCGGTCGGGTTGATGTCTTTCAACGGCAGAAACATGTTTCTGTTATATAAGGCGCAAGGCCCGATTGAAAGTGCTTTTTCCGTCCTGCCGGAATGTTCCGGTCACGCCCGCTGCTTCCTGTTGAACGTATGAACGTCGGTGAAAGTTTCAGTATAAGAGAGAAAGAGACCGGCGTTCCGCTGCCTCAGGACATCCGGATACAGACCTTGAAACTCTCCCGGCGGCGTGCGTGTTTGAATGCTTCCCGCCATTTCTCGAAAGTGTAAACGGCCGTAAGCAGCTTTCTTACCTTCACCTCTTTTCTCTCGAGTAGACGGAGAGCCGCATCGAATGGGCCGCAGCGCGAGCCGACTATTGTTACCTCGTCGATCACGATACCCGCCGTATTCCACGCGAGCTTTCCCGCGCACGTGGATTTGAGAACGATCGTACCACGGGGTGTTACAAGCTCAACGGCCGCCGGAAGCCCTTCGGGGCTGCCCGTGCACTCGACAACCACGTCGAATCTCTTTACAAACCGGGCGGTTTCGGATGCGTCCCGCGAGCAGACACCGAATTTTCGTATCACGGCGAGCTTCGCAGCGCTGATCCCGAATACGGTGACGTTCCGTGCCTTCATGGCGAGGACCTGCGCCGCGAGCCTTCCGTCGCCCAGCACCGCGACCGTGCTGCCGCTGTCGATGCCGGCACGTTCCGGTATCTCGCACGCCGCCGCGAGCGGCTCGGTGAAGACGGCCTCCTCGTCGCTTACTTCCGGAGGAACCTCGTGCAGGTTGGCCGCGGGCAGTGTCAGGTATTCCGCGAAGGCGCCGTCCCTGCCGCTGATTCCGAGGACACTTCGACTCGCGCAGTGCTTTTCAAGTCCCCGCCTGCACAGGGAGCACGTGCCGCACGGGACGTTGATCTCGCCGACAACGCGGCTGCCCACCAATCGTTCGACGGGGGACGAGACAACCGTTCCGATGAACTCATGGCCCGGAATCCCGGTGAACTCCATGTATCCCTTTGCGATCTCGAGGTCCGTGGAGCAGATCCCGGCGAGGTTGACCCGCACGACCGCCTCTCCACGCCTGGGCCGCGGACGTCTCCTCGAGACGGCATGCAGCTCGTTTCCGTTGAAATGGATTGCTTGCATTCTCGTGCAATAAAACCTTCGTAACCGGCACCCGATAACGGAGGCAATCTTTCTTGCCTTCATCCAGGATTATACCGTACTCTCGTAACCATGGTAAGTGAAACCTTCGACGGCTGCGGTTTCTCGAACGGAGGCCCTGTATGACTGAAAAGCATAAGTACCTGATAGACGAGATAAACCTGCAGGATGCATGGAGAATGTTCAGGATCCTTGCAGAGCTGGTCGAAGGGTTCGACTCCATGGCGTCGGTTGATAACGGGATCGCCTTCTTCGGTTCTGCGCGGTCGGTCGAAGGGGAGCTCGCGTACGATACGGCGAGGAGCCTTGCATCGAAGCTCGCAGGTGAGAAATGCGCGATCATCACGGGGGGCGGTTCCGGTGTCATGGAGGCCGCCAACAGGGGGGCGCAGGAAGGGAGAGGCCTCTCGATCGGACTTAACATCGAGATCCCGTTCGAGCAGATCGCCAATCCATATATCGACAAGCTGATCTCCTTCCGGTATTTCTTTGTCCGCAAGGTGATTTTCATAAAATATTCGATTGCCTTCGTGATCCTTCCAGGCGGCTTCGGCACGATGGACGAGCTCTTCGAGGCGCTGACACTGATACAGACCCACAAGATCGCACCATTCCCACTGTTCATGGTCGGCAAGGATTACTGGCGCGGTCTGGTCGATTGGGTCACGGAGAGAATGCTCGGCGAGGGGAAGATAGGCCCGAAGGATCTGGATATTCTTCACGTGGTCGATTCGGAAGAAGAGGTCGTAGAAGGTATCCGCGATGTCCGCAAGAAGCTCGGGCTGTAGCGCCGGTTTTCCTCCGGCGTAAGTCGCGAGCGGCTGCAAAACCCGCTATCCCGCAAGGAAATATCCCGTTACCATCAGGAGGCCGGTGACGAGGTGGCTGAGTATGGTCGATGCGTTTGCCGGCGCGAGCTTTACAGGTGCGTTGTGGTGTGCCCTGGCCGTTGCGATCGCCTTCAAGACAAGCGGCAGGGTCGCCACCGCGATGAGTGTCAGCGGCGGAAGAAGTCCCGCGGCGGCGCCGATCAGTATCGGCAGGTACGAGGCGCAGGCGACGGTGCCATAGAGGATCACCCCGCGTTTCGTGCCGAGCCTCACGATAAGCGTGTTCTTGCCGACGCGCGCATCGGCATTCGAATCCTGGAATTCGTTGATCAGTATGACGGCTATAATGAGGAGCGCGAGAGGGAGGGATGCGACAATGCATTCGGCGCTGATCCGGCCGGTCTGGATGTAGAAGGCTCCCGTAACGGTCAGCAGGCCGAAGTTGAGACCGACGAGGAACTCGCCGATTCCCCTGTGCGCGAACCTGAAGGGCGGGGCGACGTAGAAGTAGCCCGAGACGAGTCCCGCCGCGCCGAACAGCAGGATAACCGGTCCGCGAAGGATCGCCAGCACGGCGCCAACCGCGCACGCGGCAGCGAAGAAACAGATCGATGTGGTGAGGACCGCCCCGGGGGAAATGAGGTCTTCCTGGATCAGACGACTGCCGCCGGTGAACGGCCGTATATAATCCGTGTTCAGGGCGTCGTTTCCCGATCGGTGGTCGTAATAGTCGTTTGCCACGTTTGTTCCGAGATGGAGAAAAACAGCCCCGGCAAGTGCCAGAACAAAGAGTTGTGCGTCGAACAGACCGGCCGAGCGCCAGGCGATGACCGTTCCGAACAGTACGGGAACCACGCTCGCCGTAAGGAATTCGGCCCTCAGCTCCTTCAGCCATATCTTGAAATCAGCCAACAGGTTGCACCTTTTCCGAATCGCGGATGATCACTCTCCGACACCGGAAAATATAGCGGAAAGAAGGCAGGCGGGCAATAAAAGAAAGCGGAAGCCGCTCGAGACTTCCGCTCCCGCTAATTCCATACTACTGGGACGGGATTACCAGACGCTTTTCCCCCAGACACTCTTTCCGTATGAGAGCAGCAGGGCTATTATCACGGCGATGTTTGAGAAGTACAGCATGTCTAACCCCCTTTTCGTTTTCTATTGTTTCCTATCGCTTCGGACAGTTCCTTATGATAGCAGGAGGTGTGCCAAAATTCCCTGTAGTTTCCGGCAATTTCTTGAGCCGCACAACATAATGAATTGTAAAGGGTTATGATAGTTCTTGCCCTGTATTTGAAGCGCCGTCTGGAAACGTTTCTCCCACGCCATGTCAATTATTGTTTACCATTGATTATTTATTGGTTAACGCATTATATTTTGGCAAGTTAGACTGTAAACGTATATTTACCATTTTGTAAATGCTTGTTTACATTATTTGGGAACCGAGTGTGATGATGGTAATGGAATTACTCGAAACAGCCCAGTTCGCGGGCGATGACGATCCGCTGTATCTCACTCGTACCCTCGCCGATATCGAGGAGTTTCTGGTCACGGAAGAACCGTTCCACCTGGTATTCACGCATCAGCCCGTATCCGCCATGGATCTGGACCGCTTCGTTCACGACCCTGCGCATGACCTCGCTGCAGTAGAGCTTGGCCATGGCGGCTTCACGGCCGAACGGTCTGCCCTGGTCACACAGCCAGGCAGCCTTGTAGAGGAGGTTGCGGGCCGCTTCGATCTCTGTCGCCATGTCGGCAAGCTTGAAAGCGTTCACCTGGAAACTGCATATTGTCCGGTTGAACTGCTTTCTTTCCTTGGAGTACTTGAGCGCCAGTTCGAAGGCTCCCTGGGCGCCGCCGAGCCCCATCGCCGCAATGGAGAGGCGGCCGCGGTCGAGTGTGGACAGCATCTGCTTGAATCCCCCGCCGCGTTTGCCGAGAAGGTTTTTCTCCGGAACACAAACGTCCTCGAAGTACAGCTCGCCGGTGTTTGATGAACGCCACATCATCTTCCCGTGCATCTCCTTCGCCGTCACACCTTCGGTTTCGTTCGGGACGAGGATGCAGCTGAGTTCGCTTTTGCCCTTGTCGAGCGTTCCCGTGCGGCACTGAACTATGATTATCGCCGATATCGGCGTGGCGGAATTCGTGATGAATATCTTGCTTCCGTTGATTACCCACTCGCCGTTCTTGAGATCGGCCGCTGTCTGTGTCGCGCCGGCGTCACTGCCGGCGTTCGGTTCGGTCAGCCCGAACGATGCCAGCGTCTCACCGCTGCACAGTCCGGGGAGCCACTCACGTTTCTGCTGCTCGTTTCCGAAGTAGTAGATCGGTCCGATGCCGAGCGAGTTGCCGGCTGCCGCGGTGGCCGCCGTCGAACCGTCGACGCGCGCGAGCTCCTCGATCGCGATGACATAACTGATGTAATCCATCCCGCTTCCGCCGTATTCCTCCGGGATGAACATGCCGAACAGCCCCATTCCCGCCATCTTCTTCGTGAGCTCGAGTGAGAATTCTTCTTTTTCGTCCAGCTCCTCCGCCACGGGTCTGACCTCGTTCTCGGCGAATTCCCTGATGGAGTTCCTCAGTATCTGCTGTTCCTCGGCAAGGTCGTAGTTGATCATCTATCTTCCTCCATGATTGTGTATGATCATAATAAAGGTCGAGAAAGGGCATTATACAAGGAGCGGGCGGGCCGTGTCAAAGTAAAAGCTTGTTCCCTGAAGCTTGTTTGCCAAAGCATGTTCACTGCAACGGAGAGGTTTCTGAATCTGCCTGCTATTGCAGCCGTTTGCTCAACGATTCGAGAAGCGAAATGACCCGCACGGCGATTCTCACGTGGCCGGTGCCGGTTCTCGGGCTAAGAGCCTCTTTCATATCGCAAAGGTCCTCGCGCCGCGCGAGCTTCGTCACGAGCCCGAGAAATCCGTACAGCACCGATCCGGCGAGGAACACGATGATAATCCTGATGAAATGGCCCTGTAGAGGGAGTATGAACCCGATCGCGGGATAAACCAGTGAAAGGACCAGTGGATGAAAGAGGTGGATGGGCTTCACGCTCGTACCTGATGTGCTCTTCATCAGCATTTGCAGGATTACCGCCAGCAAAAAGTAACTTGACAGCGATGTGTAGGCGGCGCCCGCGATGCCGTATTCGGGGATGAGGATCCTGTTCCAGACGATGTTCCATGCAACGACGAAGAGATAAGCGGCCGAGAGCATCGCACCCTTTCCGTGTGCGACGAGCGAAGCCTTGCCGATCTTGCATGCAATATCGAAGATTCCGATGAAGAGGAGTATCTTGAGCACGAGGATCGACTGTTCGAATTTCGGCACGACAAGCATGATCAGGTCACGGGACACGGTGAAGAGCATGAGGATAGACGGGACGAGCAGCGCGAAACTGAGACGCGATACGTTCCTGATCTGTCTTCTGTACAGCGCGTCATCTCCGGTTGTTCTTGCCACGGTGAGCGATGGGACAAGCGTGATACCGATGCCGGATGGAAAGAAATTGAGTGCGGTTATGAAATAAACGCTCAACGAGTAGTACCCGAGCTCCGCGGCGGGCAGGTACATTTTGATCATGATCCTGTCTACCGAGTTGATAAGGCTCCAGCCGAGCTGGGCGAAGAAGAATGTGATGCCGAGGGAAAAGATCTGCTTGATCCCGCGCAGCAGGGGGCCGGCATGTTTCCCCAGTGTCGGCAGGATGTACCGGCAGAACGCAACGGAGAACACAATGCTTCCCAACACTTCCGATATGACGAATCCAACAATAGCGAGTGATACGTTCCGTTTCCACATGACGGCGATGATCGGCAGCAGGATATTCAGAAGACCGTAGAATATCGTTATCTTCGCCCTGAGTTTTCCCCGCTGGAACGTGATGAGCGCCGCCGCGAAAAAAGTGTTCAGTGCGAGGAAGGGAATAATGAGCGTGTACAACCTGAATGGCAGGATCGCATCAGGCTGCCGGGCGACGTCGGTCACGATCGTTCCCGAGAAGATAAGCAGCAGCGTGTACCAGAAGATGCTCAGCACGGCCGTGAGAAAAGCTGCGGAACGGAAGATCATCCGCGCCTTCTCGGGGCTTCCCTCCTGGAGGTATCCCGGGATAAGCTTCGTGAGCGAATCGGTAAACCCGATGTTCGAGGTCAAGGTGCAGATCTGGATAAAGGGAGTTGGGATATTGAGGATCCCGTAGAGATGCGGACCGAGATACCGTCCAAAGACGAAGGTCCGCACCGGCTTGAGCAGCGAGACGAAAACCCTGGCGCCCGCGGAGAAAAAGGTGTCCGCGACAACCTTGGTCGTCGTGAGATCGACAGGCCCCTTTCGTAAACCTTCAGCTTGTTTCCGCACCGTTCCGCCGCTCTGCCCGTTCGATTCAAGTGACATTCGAGGTACCGTTCGAGGAAACCGGATCGTGCAGTGCAACCGATTTATCTATAACCGGTTTTGTATGGATTGTTCCGGCCGTGTCCGCCTGTTTATTCCAATCAATATACGGGATTTCGTACTCGAGCGGAAGTGAAAACGATAAAGTATTCGGCCATAACGGCGAAAGAATAAAAGAGATATTTTGCGTCATCAGTGATGGTCCGACAATAATCCGAGGAGTTCGATCATGATATCGTACGGTTGCCGGAGCACTGCC
>DAOVFR010000140.1 GCA_030672805.1 Candidatus Krumholzibacteriota bacterium | reverse complement strand
CGGGGGATCCCGCCTGATACCAAGCAGATCGTATCGCCGATGGTAGGTACGTTCTACCGTTCGGCAAACCCGGATGCCGAACCGTTCGTGGAGGTGGGGCAGATGGTCGAAGTTGGAAACGTCATCTGCATCATCGAGGCGATGAAGCTCATGAACGAGATAGAGTCGGACACCAACGGGATCATCACGAGGATCCTCGTGGAGGACACCAGGCCCGTTGAGTTCGGCCAGCCCCTTTTTCTGATCGAATCGGCCTGATCCTTGCAAAAACTAATCAGCTGGCAACTACCGGCCGCGGCCCGTGCATTCTGCATCGGGTGCGGTCTGTTTGTAACCGGGGAAATACGTGACCGGGGATTCACCTCGTATAGGCCTGACATCAGCCGGAGGGACATCTGAATGAATATCAAGAAGATACTCGAGCAGATGATCAACCAGGGAGCGAGCGACCTTCACATCAAGGCCGGTCTTCAGCCCGTAATCCGTGTCGACGGAAAAATGAGGCATCTTGATTTCAGCAGACCTTCGCCGAAGGACATGGAGGAGATATCGAACCAGATCCTCACACCTGCCCAGAGGGACCGGTTCAAGCGCACGCGCGAGGTTGATTTTGCATTCGGTGTTGCAGGATTGGCAAGGTTCAGGGCGAACTTCTATGTACAGAGGGGTTCGGTCGCGATGGTGTTCAGGCATGTCCCGGTCGAGATCAAGACGGCCGACGAACTCGACCTTCCCGAGATTATCAAGAAACTGGCGCTGAAGCCTCGCGGCCTGATTTTCGTGACGGGGACGGTGGGAAGCGGAAAGTCGACGACGCTTGCCGCCATGGTCATGGAGATCAACCGGAATACGAACAAGAACATCATCACGATAGAGGACCCGATCGAGTTTCTCCACCACGATGAAAAATGCATTATCAACCAGCGTGAGATCGGGAGCGACACATCGTCATTTCATGAAGCGCTCCGGCATATTCTCCGCCAGGATCCCGACGTAATCCTTATCGGAGAGATCCGTGACGCCCTGACGATGGAGATCGCGCTGATGGCCGCCGATACGGGACACCTCGTGCTCTCAACGCTGCATACTATCGATGCGACACAGACGATCAACAGGGTCATCTCGTTTTTCCCACCTCACCAGCACCAGGAGATCAGGTACCTGCTTTCCTCCACTCTGCAGGCCGTCGTTGCCCAGAGACTCATTCCCATCAAGGATAAGAAGGGTCGTGTACCGGCGGTGGAAGTAATGGTTGTCACTTCAACCATCAGGGAGTATATTATTGATCCTGACAAGACGCCCCTGATACAGCAGGCGATACGTGAGGGAGTCTCGTCTCACGGGATGCAGAGCTTCGACCAGTCCCTGATGAAGCTTTTCACGGGAGAAAAGATCACGATGGAGGAAGCCCTCAGGAACAGTTCGAACCCTCACGAGTTCAGCCTGAGGCTGAAGGGGATCCAGGCCTCGAGCGACAAGACCTGGAGTACGTTCGAGCAGACGGAGAAGAGCAATACGGCAAACGATTTCTGATCTATCCTATGTATTCAAAAATATTGATCGCGGCGCGGGGCGAGATTGCCCTGAGGATTATCCGTGCATGCCAGGAACTCGGTATAGATACGGTTGCCGTGCATTCCGAGGCCGACAGCGAATCGCTGCACGTGAAGATCGCCGACGAGGACGTCTGTATCGGGGCGGCCCAACCGGTCGAGAGCTACCTCAACATACCGCGTATCATCGCAGCGGCGGAGATCACCGGAGCCGAAGCGATCCATCCCGGTTACGGCTTCCTTGCTGAAAACTCCCATTTTGCTGAAATATGCGAGTCGTGCAACATCGACTGGATCGGGCCTGACCCGATCGTGATGGCCAGGATGGGCGACAAGGCGGTGGCGCGGAAGCTGATGGCCGAAGCGGGTTTGCCCATCATACCGGGAAGCGATGGGATCGTGGGGAGCGAGGAAGAAGCCGTCGGGCTCGGCGGCGAGATCGGTTATCCGCTGATGATCAAGGCTGTAGCGGGAGGGGGAGGGCGCGGAATCAGGATCGTCAATGACGAGGCACGGCTAAGGGAGCTTTTCCATACCGCCGGCAAGGAGGCCGCGGCCTCCTTCGGGAGCGGCGGGCTCTATCTCGAGAGGTACCTCGAGAACCCCCGGCATATCGAGGTGCAGATCTTCGGCGACGGGAAAGGAAAAGCAGTCCATCTCGGTGAGCGCGAGTGCAGCATCCAGCGCCGCCACCAGAAACTCGTCGAGGAATCTCCCTCGCCCGGGATCACCGCCGCGATGCGCAAGAAGATCCTTTCACTTGCCGTGCAGGGTGTGGAATATATCAGGTACGGTTCGCTCGGGACGGTAGAATTCCTCGTTGCACCGGATGGCAGCGTCTACTTCCTCGAGATGAACACGAGGGTGCAGGTAGAGCATCCGGTAACGGAGATGGTCACCGGGACCGATCTGATCAAGGAGCAGATCGTTCTTGCCGCGGATGGGACGAGCCCGATCCTGAACGGCCGGTTCACCTCCCGCGGCTGGGCGATCGAGTGCCGTATCAACGCCGAGGATCCCCGTGACGGCTTCAAACCTCATCCGGGGACGATTACCTTTTATCATCCTCCGGGAGGGCCGGGTGTACGCGTCGATTCCCACCTCTACGACGGGTACACCGTGCCGCCGTATTACGATTCATTGCTTGCAAAGATCATAACGTGGGGAGAGACAAGGGAAGAAGCGCGCAGGAGGATGGTCAGGTCACTCGGGGAGATGATCATCGAAGGTGTTCCGACCACGATCCAGTTTCACCTTTCGATCATAAAGGACGATGCATTCATCCGCGGTGATTTCAATACGTCGTTTCTTGATGTTTTCTCCGGGACTTGATCGATCATGCGTAAGAGGGAGTCATCATCTGATGTCCCGCCCCTTGCCTCCGGTTCGGAGCCGCCGGGGGAGCAGGTCCGGCAGGATTTCATGGGAACGCTGGCTGAAGAGGAAAGAAGGATCGTCCTCAGGATCCTCGATGTGAACGCGAACAGGTGTGCCGAGGGCCTTCGCGCAATAGAGGAGCTTGCCCGGTTCGACGCCCGGCACGAGGGGATGTTCAAGCGGGTCAAGGACGTCAGGCATGCAGTTCGCGAGGGATTGCGCGGCATTGCGGGCCAGTCCCTCGACCACAGGGACAGTGACTCGGATATCGGGCGGTCATGGACAACCCGCACGGAGATGTACCGCGGTTCACTCACCGACCTGGCAAGCGCCAATTTCCACCGCGCCGAAGAAGCTCTGCGCGTCCTCGAGGAATACAGCAAGCTGATCGACGGAGATGCCGCGGGGCTTTTCAAGGCGCTCCGTTTCGAGCTCTACACGATGGAGCGGGAATTCATAGGGCCGGGGGGAGGCCGTGCAGCGATACCTCCGCCGCCGTTCCTGTACGCGATACTCGACCGGTCATGCGTGACGCGCGAAGGGGTCGCCCGTGCCGCCGGTGAACTTGCCGGGGGCGGGGTGGGGATGATCCAGTACCGTGCAAAAGCGTGTGGTCCCGATGAACAGAGGACGGACCTGGTGACGGTAATCGCGAGGGCGGCCGAGCAAAACGTGCCGGTCATCGTGAACGACCACCCGGAACTGGCTGTGGAAACCGGGGCGCAAGGCGTGCATCTCGGGATGAGCGACGCCGAACCGGCGGTGGCGCGGGGCATTCTCGGCCGCGGGTCTGTTATCGGGCTGACGATCCATACAATGGAGGAACTGGAAAAGGCGCCGCTGGCGGAGGTTGATTATATCGCGGTGGGCCCGGTCTTCAGGTCGCCGACGAAGCCGGGAAGAGGGCCGGTCGGTCCCCGTTTCATCGCCGCCGTCAGGGAGGCCGTCGATATCCCCGTCGTTGCGATCGGCGGTATCGATCCTTCCAACATCGATTTAGTTCTCGATCAGGGCGCCCACGGCATCGCCTGCGTTTCCGCGCTCCTCACCGGCGATATCGGGAAAAACTGCTTTACCTTGAACGGGATCATTGGTAGAAGGAGGAAGGATAACAACATCAAGGATTAAGGATTGTTACACGTAAGAGGTAAAGTAGTTTAAAAGATTGTCATCCTTCGGTGCCGTATGAAGAAAAACCGTAAGATCATGGTGGGGATCCTTCTGCTCACCTCCGCCGTCTTTATCGGGGTTTCCCTTGCCTCGTATGACAGCAGGGACTGGAATTCGATCCTGAAAGCACGCAATCTCTGCGGCCCGATCGGGGCTGTGATCGGGGGCGCCCTCATCTTTGCTTTCGGGACCGTTCTTTCCTGGATCGTACCGCTTTTCCTTCTTTTCCAGGCGGCCGTTTCGTTCATGAAAAAGGCGCCGGCGTCCGCACGGAGGGTCATCATCTGTGCTGTAACGCTGCTGTGGACCACCTTCTCGCTCGTTGCGGCGGCGGGCAACGGGGAGGCAGGCGGCTATCTTGCATCGAAGACCGTCGCGCTCCTCTCGCTGGCGGCCGGCAGGATAGGCTCGGTTCTCATACTCTCGGGCGGCCTGCTTCTTTCCGTTCTCTTTCTTTTCTTCGGTTCGATCCGCACATTCTTTGATCTGTTCAAACGTATCAGGGTTCCAAAGCCGTTATGGCAAAGGATGTCCAGGCGGGAGACGGCCACCCGTGTTCGGCAGCCCCGCGTTGCGAGGAAGGTGTCTGCCCCGAAGCGGGAAGCCGCCGGAGTGCAGGATTGCCGAGCCGTCACCATCGCCGTTCACGAACCGGGAGGGCCGCGTCCGTCGCCGAAGAAGACCGCAAAACCGGTTCCCGTAGGGTCCGCTTCCGTCACAGGCGCGGAACGTGCGCCGCTTCCGGACCTTTCATTCCTGGAAGACCACGGCGCCGGGATTGTTTCCTTCAGCAGGGATGATCTTATCGCGCGGTCGGAGGTCATCGAATCGAAGCTGTTGGATTACGGGCTGAGCGGCAAGGTCAAGGAAGTACACCCGGGACCCGTTGTGACAACGTTCGAGTTCGTCCCCGCGCCGGGCGTGAAGGTAAGCCAGATCTCAAGCAGGGCTGACGATATCTCGCTCGCGCTCGCCGCACGGGCCATCAGGATACAGGCGCCGATCCCCGGCAGGGGCGCCGTCGGGATCGAGGTGCCGAATCCCGAGCCACAGATCGTTTCCCTGAAGGAGCAGATGGAGCACTACCCGTCCGGCAGGGACGGGCTCCACGCCGCCTTCGGGAAGACGGCCACGGGAGAGCCCTATTTCGCCAATATCGCCGACATGCCGCACCTGCTGATCGCGGGGGCGACGGGCAGCGGCAAGAGCGTCTGCATCAACGCGATCATCTGCTCTCTGCTTTTCCACCATACGCCCGAGACCTGCCGTTTCATACTGGTCGACCCGAAGCGTCTGGAGCTCATCGCGTACAACGGCATCCCGCACCTGCTCCATCCGGTTATCACCGAAGCGAAGCAGACGCTGAAGATCCTCAGGTGGCTGACCATCGAGATGGACCGGCGGTACGAGCTGCTGGCGTCGGCCGGGGTGAAGAATATCCAGAGTTACAACCGGAAGGTCATCGAGGAAAAGATCGTCGTTCCCGGTACGGGGGAGCACGCGACGGTGCTGCCGTACTATGTGACGATCATCGACGAGCTGGCCGATATCATGGTGATAATGGGCAACGAGATCTATCCGCCGATCACGCGCCTTTCACAGATGGCCCGCGCCGTCGGCATACACCTCGTTTTCGCAACGCAGCGCCCGTCCGTCGATGTCGTTACGGGGCTCATCAAGGCGAATTTCCCGTGCAGGATCGCCTTCCAGGTCACGTCGAAGACTGATTCGCGCACGATCCTCGATATCAACGGCGCGGAGAAACTGCTCGGTAACGGAGACATGCTGTACCTGCCGAAGAACCTGTCATTTCCGATCAGGCTCCAGGGTTCCTACATTTCAGAGCGGGAGGTAGAGAGGGTTGCTTCGTACTGGCGTACCTTCATAAGGGATGGAGACGGGCTAGACCTGTCGGAGGATGCGCCGGAGGCATTCGACGGTTCCGCCGACGGGGACGACGAGCTGTTTGACCAGGCGAAGGGACTTGTCATTATCCACCAGCAGGGTTCGATATCGCTGATCCAGAGGAGGCTCCGCGTAGGTTACGCGCGAGCGGCCCGGCTGATCGACATGCTTGAACAGGCCGGTGTCGTCGGGCCGTTCGAGGGCAGCAAGGCACGCAGGGTGCTGGTGAGCCGCGAGGACTATGAACGCCGCTGAGCATCCACACGCAACCGGAACGTACTACTTCTTCAACCTCGGTTGTCCCAAGAACATCGCTGATGCGGGACATGCAGCCGCGCGGCTGGAGGAAGCCGGCTGGACGGAGGCCGAAACGCCGGCCGGGGCGGAGCTGCTCGTCGTGACGACGTGCTCGTTCATCGCGGAGGCGGAGGAGGAATCGGTCGATGAGATCCTGAGGGTCGGCGCCGCGCGGGAATCGTGGCAGAAGCTCGCCGTGCTGGGATGCCTCGTCTCGAGGGAGGGTGAGAAGCTGCGCGGCCTTCTGCCGGAGGTGGACCTGTTTCTCGATGTACACGAGATGGACATGCTGCCCGGGTTCGTGGGCAGCGTGAGGAATGTTCACGCCGCGGAACGGAAAGGTGCCGTGCGCAGGGCAAGCGGAAAGCTCTTTACACCGTCACACCTCGCCTACCTGAAGATCGCCGAGGGCTGTTCCAATCACTGCAGCTATTGCACGATACCATCGATCAGGGGCGAGCTGAAGAGCAGGGAGCTCGATGAAGTCA
>DAOVFR010000226.1 GCA_030672805.1 Candidatus Krumholzibacteriota bacterium | reverse complement strand
TATTGACGGAGGTCCTTTCCGGCGAGGATGACACCCTGACGGTAATCGGGAAATATGTCTCTGCCAAGTCGAGGATCTACGCCGACCGCGCCACCTCGCTAAGACTCTATTTCGCCGAAACACGAGGAGCCAGTTTCAATATCGCGGCAGGACTTGACAGGGATATGCTCAAGCTTTACAAAGAAACGGTGAAGTGTCTTGCATCGGTGCTGGAGGTGGGTATAAAAAGGAACTTGCTTCGAAAGATGGATTCCTACTACATGGCCGTTACGCTGGAGGGAATCACCAATGCCTTTCTCTTCTGCTGGCTGGAGAATCCCAATCGCCATTCCTACGAGGAAAATGTTCCCATGATCACGGAGTTGTTTTTCAAGGGATGTCTTGCCCGATGAGCGGAGTCATATTGAGATGCGATGGAAGTATTCTGATATCCGATTTATTCATGCGGCGAGAACATGACAGGGAGTGAACAGAAAATGAGAACGGAGAGCATTCTGAAAAACGGATCTATAAGGGAAATTGTCAAGCTCATGATCAAAAACAAGTATCTCGGAAATAAAATTCTGAAGGTGCTGGATGCCAGGGCATACAAGGAAATAGTCATCGGCAATCCTGGTAACCGTCTGATAAAGGTTCAGGAAGAGAAATACCTCCAGGTCATGGCGCTGGCGCAAGGTTTCAGCAGAGCGTTTGAACGGGGACTGGTCTCTGGGCATATCATCGACCGGCTGATCGATGTTTTCTTGACTAATGTCCTTTTGAATAAAAAGGATGAAGGGCAATATGCCGGTGAACGGTATGACGGCACCTTTCCCCTGTTCATATTGATCAGTCCGACCGGAAAGTGCAACCTCCGGTGCACGGGATGCTACGCGGAAAGCAACCCGGAAAACCACGCAAGCCTTGATTTCGAGACATTCAACCGGATCCTTACCGAGAAAAGAGATCTATGGAATTCGCATTTCACCGTTATCTCCGGCGGGGAGCCCTTCCTCTGGCATGACGGCTCACGGGGACTGCTCGATGTCGTCGAGAGACATCCCGACGATATGTTCATGGTCTACACAAACGCAACGCTGATAACGGACGATGTCGCACGGCGCATGAGTGAGCTGGGGAATATCACTCCCGCGATCTCGGTGGAAGGTTTCGAGAAAGAGACCGACAACAGGCGCGGAAAGGGTGTGCACCGGAAGATACTGAGAGCCTTCGAGGACCTCCGCAGGCATGGCGTGCCGTTCGGCATATCGGCCACTCCCACCACATACAACTGGGAGATAATAGTGAGCGACCGGTTCGCCGATTTCTACTTCGAACGGGAAGGTGCGGTCTACGGATGGCTTTTCCAGTATATGCCGATAGGTCGGGGCCAATCGTTCGAGCTTATGGTCACACCTGTCCAGAGGATCGAGATGCTGAAGAGGATGCAGTTCCTCGTTCGTGAACGAAAGATATTCCTGGCTGATTTCTGGAACAGCGGGGTCCTGTCAAATGGATGTATCTGCGCGGGCCGGCCCGGTGGCTACTTCTATATCGATTGGAACGGAGATATTACGCCGTGTGCATTCGTTCCCTACGTATCGGATAATATTCACGATATCTATTCAAGAGGGGGGACGGTGAACGATGCGCTCGATTCACCGTTTTTCAGGGAAATCCGTGAGTGGCAGAACATGTACGGATTTAACAGGGCTTCAGGAGATACGAACAACTGGCTATGTCCCTGTGTGATCAGGGATCATTTCGAGGTGCTGAAGGATGCGGTGTCCCGCTACGGACCGAGACCCTTGAATGATGAAGCGGCTGAGGCCATGCATGATGAATGTTACCAGCGGGGGATGAAACGGTACGGGGAGGATATCGGCAAATTGACCGATCCGATCTGGAAGGAACGGTATCTTGAGAAACTGGAGAAGGAGGCATAGTGGAGCGTGCAAAAGCAAGCTGGTGTTTAACGAAAGGAGTGCAGTCATGTTGAGTCTCATCAGGAAAGCCATGCTGACGGGCGTGGGTCTTGCCGTCATGACAAAGGACAGGATCGAGGAACTGGGCAGGGATATGATAAAGAAAGGCGAGATATCTGAAAAGGAGGGAAAGGAATTTATCGATGAGATGCTGAAGAAATCCGAAGAGGCAGGCAAGCATTTCGAGGAAAGGGTCGAGGAAATCGTTCATAAAATTATGGCAAAGTCGAATGTCGCCGCGAGAAAGGACCTCGATGAACTGGCCGGGAGAGTAGAGCTTCTCGAAAAGGGAGAAGCTCGAATCGATGAAAAGCAGGAGTGACCGAGGTGGCTTTTAGAATTGAGCGCATCGGAAGAACCTATCGTCATATGAAACGCTACCGCCGCATCCTGTCCGTGCTTTTCAAGTACGGTTTCGGGGACCTGGTGGACGTGATGAATATCGAGCAGTACGTGGAAATGGGATTGAAACTGGTTTCCCGAAAACGGCGGCAAAAGATAGATATCCTTTCCCGCGCCGCGCGTGTCAGGATGACCCTCGAGGAGCTCGGTCCGGCCTTTATCAAGCTGGGCCAGATCATGTCGACACGCCCCGATTTGCTCAGTGTTGAATTAATACAGGAACTGCCAAGGCTGCAGGACGATGTGCCGCCTTTTCCGTTCACCGAGGTCAGAAAGATCGTAGAGAAGGAATTCGGGAAACCCCTGGATCGGGTCTTCTCGAATTTCGAGGAAAGTCCCCTGGCGGCGGCATCCATCGGGCAGGTTCACAGGGCACGCACACCTGACGGGGAGGAAGTGGTTGTAAAGGTCCAGAGGCCGGACATTCGCCGTACGATAGAGGTTGACCTGGAGATCATGATGCACCTGGCCGGCTTGATCGAAAGACATGTCGAAGGGTGGAATATCCAGCACCCAACAAGGATCGTTGCGGAATTCGCACGTACGATCGAAAGGGAACTCGACTACACCCTGGAAGCGGCGAACATGGAGAGGTTCTCCAGGCAATTCGCCGGCGATCCCGTGATCCACGTCCCTAAGATCTACAGGGAAGTCACCGGCAGTCGGGTTCTGACGATGGAATATGTGGAAGGCGTCAAGATTTCCGATGCGGGCAGGCTGGAAGAGATGGGCCTTGACCCCGTAATAATCGCCGAACGTGGATTCGACCTGATCATGAAACAGATCTTCGTTCACGGTTTCTTTCATGCCGACCCACATCCCGGAAATATCTTTATCCTGCCGGGTAACGTGATCTGCTATCTCGATTTCGGGATGATGGGCCGGGTGGATCTCGGGAGCCGGGAGAATTTCGTTGATCTGGTGATGAGCGTCGTGCGGCGCAATGAAAAAAAGGCCGTGGATGCTTTACTCGCGCTGACCATCCCCGAGAAAGAGCCCGATCGCCGTCTGCTGGAGAGGGATGTATCGGAATTCATCGATCAGTACTATTATCTTCCCCTGGGGGAACTGGAAATTGGGAAGCTGATTCACCAGCTTATCAAGATGGCAGCCCTGCACGGCATCAGCATACCGCCCGATCTCTTCCTTATGGTAAAGGCCTTGGCCACGTTTGAGGGTCTGGGGCGCGAGCTCGATCCCGGTTTCGACATGGTTAA
The DNA here is from genome assembly GCA_030672805.1 of Candidatus Krumholzibacteriota bacterium. Classification (GTDB taxonomy): domain Bacteria; phylum Krumholzibacteriota; class Krumholzibacteriia; order Krumholzibacteriales; family Krumholzibacteriaceae; genus DAOVFR01. Next base: position 591 of record DAOVFR010000226.1, on the reverse strand, counting down.
ACAGGCCACACCGTTCATCAGGCGAATCCGCATGGGCCGCTTTAATCCAGACCGGATCGCGAGGGAAGCGATAGATTCCGGGACGGGTATTATCCAGCTGTTAAGAGAGGTGCCCGACGAGTTAAGGAAGATACTCAGGATGGCCAGGCAGGGTATGCTGAAGGTCGAGTTTGAACACCGGGGCCTCGATCCCATGCTTTCCACCCATGACAGGATCAGCAATAGAATTGCATTTGCTATTGTCCTGTCCTCACTCATCATCGGCTCGGCGCTTATAGTCCTGTCCGGCATTCCGCCCAAATGGCACGAGATACCCGTTATCGGCCTGATCGGTTTCCTGGTGGCCGGCGTGATGGGTTTTTGGCTGCTCGTGACGATCGTGAGACGAGGCAGGATGTAACGGGAATGCCCTTTTCCGCACATAAGTTCGGCCGTACCATGCACTTCGATTCCTCATTCATTAATGATTCATATCGCCACGATCGGTTGGCGCATCGCCGCGGGTCCTGTCACCGGTCATCCCCACCGTGCTCGCTGTCGCTGCGCGCGGTGGGGGCCCCGCTTGGGCGCCACCCGCGGTTTCCCCCTGTC
>DAOVFR010000054.1 GCA_030672805.1 Candidatus Krumholzibacteriota bacterium | reverse complement strand
AGGGGGCCGAAAAAAAACTCATCGCCCACTTCCTCGAGAAGTACGAGATCGAGAACCTCAAGACGGCGCTCCGCATCCGCGAGGGGAACCGGGATCCCGAGGAGATGAAGTACCTGATCAGGAAGGATCTTCCACACAGGATCCCCTATCACGCGGTGTCCGAGGCGAGTACGTTCGACGATGCCGTATCGTATCTCCGCGGGACGCCGTACCTGGGTGCAGTCGAGAAGGTGCACGAGGACTACGAGACCCGGGGCACACTGTTCCCCGTCGAGATCAGTCTCGAGATCGATTACTACAGGCGTCTCGAGGAGATCGTCCAATCGCTTTCCAGGAGGGACCGCACTGTCGCCATGAGGTTGGTGGGGCTCGAGATCGACCAGAGGAATATTGGCTGGCTTGTCAGGCTCAAGTTCTATTATGATATCCCGGTCGGCGAGTTGCTCGATTACAATATCCCCGGCGGATACCGCATGGCGAAGGACCGCCTGCGGCAGGCCTTCAAGGCCGAGTCGATCCGCGAGGTGCTCCAGACGGCGCTGGAGAAATCGTTCAGCAGCGCGTCGGATTTTCTGATACAGGACCAGGAGCTCAGCAAGCTCTACCTGCTCGAGATAATACTGTGGAACTATATCATCATGGAGGCAAAGCGCACCCTCGGCGGGTTCCCGTTCACGATCGGCACCGTGCTGTCCTACCTGATCCTGAAGAGAACGGAGATACGGAACATCATAACGATCCTGAACGGCAAGGTCTACAAGATGGGCCGGAGCGAGATCGAGAGTCACCTGCGGGTGGCGTTCTAGCAGCGGGATCGAGAGCCACCCGGGGTTGGCGTTCCGGGAACGGGATAAAGCAAGAAACCGGGAGCGGCGTTTAAGAGGAAACGGAACATGTTTACGCCTGAAAGGATGCACCAGATCAACGTCATCGTCTTCGAGACCGAGGTCGACTCGGTCGCCAAGGCGATCGTGCGCATGGGCATCATGCACCTGGTCCAGCTCGACGAGAGCGAATCGTGGGCGGAGAACCTCAAGGGGTACGAGGCGGGGAAGATGCGGGAGAAGATCGACGGCCTCATAACCCGTGTGTCCGCCATCATGAAGCGGCTGGGGATCAGGAAGCTTTCCCTCGAGGCGAGGGACGAGGCGCTGATGGATACAACGCTTGCAGATCTCGGCGAGATGGACAGGGAGATCTCGTTGATCGAGGGCTCCGTCGAGGAACTCACCGGACGGCGGAACGAGTACGAGGTCCGCATGGAACGCATGCAGGGGATTCTGAACGAGGTGTCGCCCCTGGCGGTCGTCGGCCTGTCTCCGGGCAAGGCTCCGTATACGTTCCTCGAGATACGGTACGGCCAGGTAAAGCCTGAGAACCTCGAGTACATCAGGGAAAAGATCGCTCCTCTTGCCGCCCTCGCGCTTCCGCTCACGCAGAGGAATGATCGCATGGTTGTGCTCATCATCGGTCTCAAGACGGACCGCCTCAAGTTCAAGCGGATTCTCCGCGAGGCGATGTTCGAGGAGATCGAGATGCCGGAGGAGGCGACAAAGGAGCCGGGGATTGTAACAGGCGAGCTGGAAAAGAAGATAGAGGCGATCAAGGTGAAGATCGCGGAGGTCGACGGACGGATCGCCGAACTGAAGGAACGCAAGGCGGCCGAGGTCACCGAGCACTTCCGTTCGCTCCAGATGGCGCATCTCCTGCTCAAGGTCAAGAGCTTCCTGAAGAAAACGAGGAAAACGTACATCTTTTCCGGCTGGGTGCCGAGCGACAAGAAAGGTATCGTCCAGAACGAGATCCGCCGCGCCGCGCGCGGACGTGCGATCATCGAGATCATCCCGCCGGAAGAGATCTCCGGCGTGAAAGCGGGCAAGGTCAAGGTGCCCGTGATGCTCAGGCATCCCGGTTTCTTCCGACCGTTCGAGATGCTCGTTTCCAGCTACGGCCTGCCCGAATACACCTTCATCGATCCGACATTCTTCGTGGCGATAAGCTTTCTTATCATGTTCGGTATGATGTTCGGTGATATCGGGCACGGCTCGATACTGGCCGGTCTCGGGTGGCTGCTCGGGTTCCGGAAGAAGGACGGTGGGAGCGCCACGCAGGTGGTGGGCAAGCTCGGTTTTTACTGCGGCCTCTCTTCGATCGTATTCGGGTTCCTGTTCGGCAGCATATTCGGGCTCGAGGAGCTCATCCCGCACCTCTGGATGAAACCGATGCACAATGTCATGTACTTCTTCCGGGTGGCTATATACTTCGGGATCACCCTGATATCGATCGGGATCATCTTTAATATCATCAATGCTGTCAGGGCGAGGGATTTCAAGGCGACGATGTTCGATCACGCCGGTATCGTGAGCGCGATCATCTACTGGGGAGGGATCGGCGCCGTATCGATATTCCTTTCCCAGAAATCTTTTCCCCTCAAGCTCATCATCTATGCAATCGGTATTCCCGTCCTCGCGCTCTTCCTGCGCGAACCCATCTCCGCCTTGGTCCAGCGGCGGAGGATGGTTTTCGAGAAGGGCGTGACGACGTACATGATGGAGACCGTTGTCGAGGTGATGGAGATCATCACCGGTTACCTCGGCAACACGGTCTCGTTCATTCGTGTGGCCGCGTTCTCACTCGCTCATGTCGGCCTGTTCATCGCCGTCTTCAGCCTTGTCGATATGGTCAAGGGCAAGAGCGGGGGAGTGATCTACTCGGCCCTCATCCTGATTGTCGGAAACGCCGTCATCATCGCCCTGGAGGGATTGGTGGTGACGATTCAGGCCATCCGCCTGGAGTACTACGAGTTCTTCGGTAAGTTCTTCACGGGTGGTGGTGAAGCGTATAAACCCATCGGTATCGGTTCAAAACCGGACCGGGCAGAGTGAAAGGAGCAATAGCGTATGTCGCAGCAAGCGGAGCGCAGGCTGAGGATGAAGAGACTGATCACGGTTTCATCCACCGCGGTTTTCACCACCGTATTCATCGTCCTGCTGATAACGCTCGTGATGACGGCGGTACGGGTTCACGGCCAGCAGAGCGAAGGTGCGGAAACGGCCGAGGTAGTGAAGGAATACACGCCCGAAACAGCCAAGGTAACCGTCTGGGGATTCGCCGCGGCGGCCTTCTCGACGGCGATCGGGAGTATCGGCGCGGGCGTTGCGGTTGCTTACGTCGGCTCGGCCGCGCTCGGGGCGATCGGCGAGAAGCCGGAGCTCGCGGCACGGGCGCTGATCTACGTCGGTCTTGCCGAGGGAATCGCGATCTATGGTCTGATCATTTCCATCATGATCCTGACCAAGATATAGCGGGCCGTGAATGGATCGGTCCTGACGCGGCGGATGGCCGGTCCGCCGGGACCGGGGCAACGAGGTTTACGTGATGAAGTTTCATGTCATTGCAGATGAGAATACCGTAACGGGATTCAAGCTGGTCGGACTCGAGGGAGAGGTCGTCGAGTCGACCGACGAGGCGCGCGAAGCCCTCGAGAAGGCCTTCTCGTCCAGTGAGATCGGTATCATCATCATTACCGAGAAAGTCGCCTCGGCGATCCCGGAAGAGATAGAGGACTTCATCTTCGGACGCACCTTCCCGCTAATCATAGAGATCCCGGACAGGACCGGATCGCTGGAGGACAGGGTCTCGATAAGGCAGATGGTGCGTTCGGCGGTCGGAGTGAAGGTATAGTGGTCGAGAAAAGATAGACGGGAGAAGAGACCGTGGTTGATAACGAGTCGGTCGACAAGATCTGCAGCCGGATCATGGGGGACGGCGGGCGCGAAGTCGAGTCGGTCCTCGAGAAGGCGAGGCGGACCGCCGGCGATATTATCGGCAAAGCGGAGGCGGCGGGTAAACAGGCGGCGGACAAGCTTCTCGGGGAGGCCGAGGGGCGGGGGAAGGTGGCGAGCCAGCGGCTTCTGTCCAGTGTAAATCTGGAGGTTAAACGGGCGCGTCTGCGGGCTCGCGAGGAAATCATGCAGAGCGTGAGCAAACGGGCCGTGGAGGCCCTTGGGGCAGTACGGGACCGCGCTGAGTATCCGGATATGCTTGTTAACCTGGTCGCCGAGGCGGCAGGTGCGCTCGAGGGGGAAAGTCTCATTGTCTTTGCGGACCGGAGGGATGCGGGGCTTCTCGAGAAGGAGGTCCTGCCCTCGGTGGAGAAGGTCCTCGCCGGAGAGGTGAGGCACATCGAAGGTTTTACCGTCAAGCCGCTGGGGACCGATTCGCTCGGCGGCGTGCGCGTCGGTGTGCCTGGAGGGAAAATCATCTACGACAATACGTTCGAGGCCCGGATGTACCGGTTCCGCGACGAGATCCGTAATATCATTTTCGAGGAGGTCTTCGAGCCGGAAGGAAGCGAGGGATCGGGCAGTGCTTGAGATTATCGGAACAGTTGAAAAGGTCGTTGGTCCCGTCGTTCATGCGAGGGGAATAATGAAGGCGAAGATGCTCGACCTGGTCGAGGTGGGCGAGAACCATCTCATCGGCGAGATCGTCAAGCTCGAGGGCGATTGGGCGGCGATACAGGTATACGAGGATACGACGGGGCTCGCACCGGGGTCGGATATTTACAGTGCCGGGATGCCGCTCTCGGTCGAGCTCGGCCCGGGGCTGCTGGGCACGATCTACGACGGTGTTCAGCGCCCGCTCGAGGCGATCAGGGATACGAGCGACCAGTACATCAGGAAGGGTATCCATGTGACCGCGCTCGATCGCGAGAAGCGGTGGGAGTTCAAGCCCGTCATGAAGGCGGGAACCGTACTCGAGGGCGGCGAGGTGATCGGCACGGTCCAGGAAACCCGTCTCATCGAGTGCCGCATCCTGGCGCCTCCCGGGGCGAAGGGTAAGGTGGACCGGGTGGCGGATGCGGGTCCGTACGGAGTCGACGACGTCGTGATGCGCTACGATGATCCATCGGGCGCCGCGGTCGAGGTCAAGCTTCATCACCGCTGGCCGGTCCGGCAGCAGAGGCCGGTCAAGGGCAGGCTGCCGCTCAAGATTCCGCTGATCACGGGACAGCGCGTGATAGACACCCTGTTCCCGGTGGCCAAGGGCGGCACGGTTGTCTTGCCCGGCGGGTTCGGCACGGGGAAGACGATGACGCAGCATGCGCTGTCGAAGTGGAGCGACGCGGACATCATCGTCTATATCGGCTGCGGCGAGCGCGGCAACGAGATGACCGACGTGCTGATATCGTTCCCCGAACTCATCGATCCGCGCACCGGCAGGCCGATCATGGAACGGACGATCCTGATAGCAAACACATCGAACATGCCCGTCGCGGCGCGCGAGGCGTCTATCTACACGGGTATAACGATAGCAGAGTATTACCGCGACCAGGGTTACCACGTGGCGATCATGGCCGACTCGACATCGAGGTGGGCCGAGGCGCTCCGTGAGCTCTCCGGCCGTATGGAGGAGATGCCCGCAGATGAAGGGTTCCCCGCGTATCTCCCGACGAGACTCGCCGAGTTCTACGAGCGTGCAGGCATGGTCGAGACCCTGTGCGGTTCGGAAGGGTCGATCAGCATCGTCGGCTCGGTCTCGCCTCCGGGCGGCGACTTCTCGGAACCGGTCACGCAGCACACCAAGCGATTCGTGCGCTGTTTCTGGGCTCTTGACCGGCAGCTCGCCAACGCGCGACATTACCCCGCCATATCGTGGCTTGACAGCTACAGCGAGTACGTCGACGAGGTGAGCGATTGGTGGGAGGAGAATTCGGGCGGCGAGTGGGCCGAGTTCAGGCAGAGGATCATGGATCTCCTGCAGCAGGAAGGAAAGCTGATGCAGGTCGTCAAGCTTGTCGGCCCGGACGTGCTTCCCGACACGCAGCGGATCATCCTCGAGACGTGCACGATGTTCAAGAACGCGTTCCTCCAGCAGAACAGCTTCGATCAGATTGATATGTACTGCACCCCGGAAAAGCAGCTCAAGATGCTCCGTGTGATTCTTGATTTCTACATCCTGGGACTCGAGAACATCAAGAAGGGAGCGAACATCCACCAGATCAAGCGGATGAGCGTGACCTCGGAGATCATGCGGATGAAATTCACGATCGCGAACGACGAGCTCGAGAAGATCGACGAGATCAGGGACAGGCTGCACCGCTCCATGCAGCAGGTCGAGGACATGTTCGAATAGGAAGCGGTGAAAGGCGTCATGAAGAAAGCTTCGATAGAGGGAAGGGAATACATAGGGATCAACCAGATCGACGGCCCGCTCATCATGGTCAAGGGCATTCACAACGTCGGGTACAACGAGCTGGCCGAGGTCGTCGATCCCACGGGCAAGGTGCGTCTCGGCATGGTCCTGGAGACGAGCAGCGGCGCCGCCGTCATACAGGTATTCGAGGGAACCCTGGGGCTCTCGATACCGGAGACGAGGGTCCGGTTCCGCGGCGAGCCGCTCACGTTCGGGGTCGGCGCCGAGATTCTCGGGCGGGTCTTTAACGGTCTCGGTGCCCCGATCGACGGCGGTCCGCCGCCGCGGGCCGACGCGGTCATGGACGTGAACGGCCTTCCGATCAACCCAACGGCGCGGGAGTACCCGCGCAAGTTCATACAGACGGGGATCTCCGCGATCGATGGGATGAACACGCTGGTACGGGGCCAGAAGCTGCCGATCTTTTCCGGCACGGGGCTCCCGCACAACAAGATCGTCGCGCAGATCACGAGGCAGGCGAAGATCGTGGGCGAGGAAACATCGTTCGCCGTCGTGTTCGCCGCAATGGGTATCAAGCACGACGTCGCTCAATACTTCATCAGGAACTTCGAGGAGTCGGGCGTGCTCGAAAAGGTCGTGCTGTTCCTGAACCTCGCTGATGACCCGTCCGTCGAGCGGCTCGTCACGCCCCGAACGGCGCTTACCGCCGCGGAGTTTCTCTCGTTCACCATGAACATGCACGTGCTCGTGATCCTGACCGATATGACGAACTACTGCGAATCGCTCCGTGAGATATCGACGATCCGGGAGGAGATCCCCAGCAGAAAGGGGTATCCGGGTTATCTCTACAGCGACCTTTCGATCATCTACGAGCGTGCCGGAATGATCAAGGGTATCGAGGGATCGATCACGCAGATGCCGATCCTCACGATGCCGAACGATGACATCTCGCATCCCGTCCCGGACCTTTCCGGGTATATCACCGAGGGGCAGATCGTGCTCGAACGGGAGCTTGACCAGCGGAACATATACCCGCCTATCGCCGGGCTGCCGTCCCTCTCGCGGCTCATGAAGGACGGCATAGGGGAGGGCATGACACGCGATGACCACGCGCATGTCGCAAGCCAGCTCTTCGCTGCATATTCCCGCGTAAAGGACGTGCGGGCGCTCGCGGCGGTCATCGGCGAGGAGGAGCTCACCCCCCTCGACAAGGTGTACCTGGAATTCGGCGAACGTTTCGAACGAGACTTTCTCAGTCAGAGGGAGTACGAGGACAGGAGCATCGCCGAAACGCTCGATATTGGATGGAAAGTGATCTCGATGCTGCCGAAGGAAGAGCTTCACCGGATCACCGAAGAGGAACTGAACAAGTACTACGGCAGCTAGCGGCCCGGCGGATGACGCCGGGGGGCGTCCGGTTATGTGCACCCGGTTGTTTTCAGCCGGGGCAGTGCCGGCTTCACATGTTACGGCGGACTGATGGCACGATACGAGATAGCGCCTACGAAGACGAACTTGATGAGGATCAAGCGGGACCTGGGCTTCGCGAGGGAGGGTTGGGAACTTCTCGACCAGAAGAGGAAGATCCTGGTCGTCGAGCTGATGGGGCTTATCGACCGCGCCGTCGAGGCGCAGGAGGAGGTCGAGGAGAAACTCACCGAGGCCTTCGGCGCCCTCGACCAGGCGATCCTCCGCACGGGCAGGCGGGAGGTCAACATGATAGCACTCGGCATGAATATCCAGTCGGATATCTCGTTTTCACAGAAACGCGTGATGGGTGTATCGCTGCCCCGCGTGAAGGTAAGGTTCGACGACAAGTCACCCTACTTCGCCGCCGCCGAAAGCAGCATCTGGATAGACGAGGCGATCAAGAAATTCCGCGAGGTCCTTAAACTCCTTGGAAACCTCGCCGAGGCAAGGATCTCGCTCATGCGTCTTTCGCGCGAAGTGGCAAAGACGATAAGACGCGTCAATGCGCTGGAAAAGTTATTCATACCCGATTACGAGGAAACGTTGAAGTATATCATGATGGCACTTGAAGAATCCGAGAGAGAGGCGTTCTTCGTCCTGAAACTGGTCAAGGACCGCCTGGCCCGCCGTAAAGGGGAAACTTATGAACGATATTAATCCACTGAAGAATATCCTTCTATATATCGACGGCAGCGAGCCGTCAATCACGGCTGCCCAGATGGCGATCATCATGGCTAAGGCCTTCGGGTGCGCACTCAGGGTTATCTATGTCGTCAACGAGGACCTGCTGAGCGAGCTGCTCAAGGCCAGGGTATTCATCCAGATGGAGAAAATGGATTACGAACGCGATCTCGAGGAAGATGGAAAAAGGTATCTCAATTACGTGGTAAAACTTGCCGACAGAAAAGGGTTGAAAGTCGAAACGGTTCTCAGGAAGGGAGTCGTGCACGAGGAAGTCTCGCGCGAGGTGGATGAATCGGGCTGCGACCTGCTCGTACAGGGCGAGCTCGGCGAGGTTCTGAGCCTCAGGGATTCATTCTACGAGGAGGGTGAAAGGATACTTAGAAAGGTCAAGTGCCCGACGATGGTGGTTAGGGGACGGGACAGGGTGGAGCGGTTGTTCGATTCCCTGTAGCTCCGCCCCGCCGGGTGTAGTGAAACCGCAGACCGGGCTTGCGCGGTTTATCACCATTCGTTATTTTCTGCTCATATGTGCAGCGCCCGTGTGGTGCGGCACGGGAGGCATGGTGGAATGAGACTCACGGATTACATCACACCTGATCATGTCAAGATAGGCCTCGAGGGCGAGACCAAGGAAGAGGTGATCGAGGAGCTCGTCGAGCTGCTCGCCGGGAACTGCGAGGATTGTGACGCCGACAAGGTGCTCGAAGTGGTCATGAACCGGGAACGGGAGGGGAGCACGGGACTAGAAAAGGGCATCGCGATCCCGCATGCAAAGTGCGATGCTATCGATAGTCTAAGTATCGTGATCGGGATCTCCCGGGACGGGATCGATTTCGAGGCGATTGACGAAAAACCGTCGCACCTGTTCTTCCTGATGGTCGCTCCGATGACGGAATCGGGCCCCCACGTGCAGGCTATTGCCAAGATCGTCAAGATGATCAAGATCGACAGTTTCAGGGAATCACTCATCAAGGCGAAGACGCCCGAGCAGGTCGTCGAATCCATCGCCCGGGTCGAGAACGGCGAATAGAACCTGAAGCGTTTCCGGGAAAGCCGTCCATCCCGGTACGGTCCCGGCCCTGCCCGGAAGCGGAAGGGTGTTCCGGCCCACAACCGTCATGAAATCCTCATCTTCCAAGAAAAAACTGATCGGGTATTTCGGGTTTCCCCGGAGAGACATCCTGCGTGACGTCCGGGATCGGGTCGGGTTCGATGTTCCGCTTGTCGATCTCGACGTCGATCACGGTGCTCCGGACTCGGGCGTTCTGCCCGTCACGACCTGCAGGATCATCACCAATATCATCGACAATGCCATGAATTTCCGCGGCCGGCTGGCCGTCGTTGTCGCGGCTGTCGGGGAGGGCAAGTGTGACCGTGGGAGGCACGTATCGTTTCTGCTTGGGAATATGGGATTCGAGGTCGTCGAGTCCCGTTTTCCCCCGGAAGAGTTCGAGAACCGCGAGCTCGTTTTCTCGACCGGACACGCGCCCCTCGCCGACAAGATCGAGCGGATCATGGAAACGGTGGTCGATCCTTCGCCGCAGCGGAACATGCCGGGGCCGTGCGAGCCGACACACGGTTTCTGGGGGGTGCCTCCTCACGATTTCCGTGTTCTCGAGCTCTTTCCCCCAACGACGCATGTCTACGGGTGGACCCGGTGCGTCGAGGCGGGCCGGCCGGGGGACATGGAGCTCGAATGCCGCGTCGGGGAGGGAGTCCCGACCGTATTCTTCACACAGAGCTTCTGCGCCAAGCAGGATATTGCCCGCTACCTGGCGGAGAAGTACGGTGGACTTGCAATCGACTGCCACCGGGAGATCAACGATTCGATACTGGCAAAGGTGGAGGCGTTCATACGTCTGTCCTGACGGGGGAGTGAGAATTGCTGCTGGCCGATTGCGGAAGTACCTGGGCCAAGATACTGGACACGGCTACGGGTTCGCTCGAGATCATTCAGACGAGGGAGCTTATCCTGCGTGATACGGTGTTCGACGTCGCTACGGGCCACAGCGGACGCAGCAGGTGCCGCGAGTTCAAGAACGAGCTCATCGCCCTTGCCGAAGGGGGACTGTCGCTCGTGGATGACGCCGATTTTGCTCTCGTCGACGTCGGCGGCAGGGATATCAAGTTTGTCAGGTTCAACGGCAGAAAGGTCGAAAAGCTCGACTGGAATCTCGCGTGCGGCTCCACGACCGGGGCAACGGTCGAACTGCTTGGCAAATACTACGGAATAGATTTCACGACACTCAAGCAGGCGGACGAATGGGTGAACGTTACATGCGGTGTTTTCGGCATGGAGCGTGTGCTCGAGCAGGTCTCGCTGGGCAACCCTCCCGGCAGGAGCGTGGCGATGTTCATACACGGCATGGTGAGAAACGTTTATAATTTTGTCGGGAGACCGGAACGGCTTTACCTTTCAGGCGGATTCTGCGAAAATCCATGTTTCGTGGATACGTTCCGAAGGTACAGCCAGGTGGAACCCCTCGGGAGAACCGTGCCGCTGGAGGGGCTAAAGGTGATCTCTGCCAGTGACGGAAAAACAGTTTAACGGAGAATCGGCCATGAAGATATTTTCCTGCAGGCAAAAAGGATGCGGGCCCAGGTCCGGGCGAGCTGCAATCGTCCCGTTTGCTCTGGCGCTCGCACTGTTCTCGGTCTATTCGTGCCGCCACGCGGTGAACTACGATGTGCTCGATGCGGAGGCGGCCAGTGCCGTATCGGAGCAGGGATTCGAGGTGTCGGCGCGGTTCCTCTCGGCGCCCGGCGAGATCATGGACATTTTTCATGCGTTTCTTCCCGATAGTAACGTCGTTCCCGTCAAGGTCAGTGTGAGAAATAACTTCGTGCTGCCGCTCCGTATGCACAGCACCAATTCGCTCGGGCTCGGGGAGGAGTACAGGGGGTTCACCCTTGTCATCGACGGCGAGGAATTCCTGCCCGTGCACCCCATCGACGTGCTGCGCCGGATATCGGGGACGGACAAGCTGAAAAAGTACAAGCGTCCCGGTTCCGTTGCCATTTTCGGGAGCGCGGTGTTTCCCCCGGTCGGCGG
>DAOVFR010000066.1 GCA_030672805.1 Candidatus Krumholzibacteriota bacterium | reverse complement strand
CATTGCAATCACGTCATTTCTTTTCATACTATCCATCCCGGGGCTTATCGGCGGTCTCGCCCTGCTCAAGAGCTACAACTGGGCCCGAATACTCGTGCTGGTCATCGGCTGCCTCGAACTGATGAATATTCCGTTCGGAACGATGCTCGGCGTCTACACGATCTGGGTATTGACCAACGACGAGACGGTCCGGCTCTTTACGGCCGGCTCCGGCGCCACGCCGACCGGGACGTAGCATGTTCCCCGGCACACAGCCGACCACACAGCCGGTCACATAGCCCGGCACAGAGTCATATTGACAAATCACCTCCTTGTTATTACAATTATAAACAATACAATGCATTACAAAGATGATGCGGAGACTTCGCGCAGCGCCGATATGCGGGGGATTCCGCACATCGGCCTGACTGGAACCATCCCGTGTTGGCGGTTTTCATGAATCCGAGGCAAAACAACGGATGAATATACTGGGGATATCCGCATTCTACCACGACCGCGCCGCCTGCCTGGTCAGGGACGGCCGCATAACGGCCGCCGCCCAGGAGGAGCGCTTCACGCGGAAAAAGCATGACTTCTCGTTCCCGAAGAACGCGATCCGGTACTGCCTGGAGGAGGCGGGTATCGAGGTCGCCGATCTCGATTTCATCGCCTTCTACGACAAGCCGTTCACCAAGTTCCAGCGTATTCTGGAGACGTACCTTGCCTACGCGCCGGCCGGGTTTGCCTCCTTTATCAAGGCGATCCCGCTCTGGATCAAGCAGAAGATATGGATGAAGGACCACATACGCAAGGAACTGGGATACGACGGCACGATCATCTTCTCCGAGCACCACGAATCACATGCCGCATCGGCCTTCTTCCCCTCTCCGTACCGGGAAGCCGCGTTCCTCACCGTCGACGGCGTCGGCGAATGGGCGACGGCAAGCTTCGGCACGGGCAGCGGCAACACGATACAGATCGATTCCGAGATTCATTTTCCCCACTCGCTCGGTCTCCTCTACTCGGCGTTCACCTACTACACCGGGTTCAAGGTCAACTCGGGCGAGTACAAGGTGATGGGGCTCGCGCCGTACGGGGAGCCGAAGTACAGGGACCTGATCCTCACCGAGCTGATGGACCTCAAGGAAGACGGCTCGTTCAAGATGAACATGAAGTATTTCAATTACTGCGCCGGCCTCACGATGACGAACAGAAGATTCCACAAGCTCCTCGGCGGACCGCCCCGGAAACCCGAATCGAAGCTCCGCCAGCGTGACATGGACCTGGCCCGATCCATACAGGAGGTGACCGAAGAGGTGATGCTCCGGATGGCCGGACACGTCCACCGGTCGACCGGACAGCGCCACCTCTGTCTCGCGGGGGGCGTGGCGCTGAACTGTGTCGGCAACGGGCGGATACTCCGTGAAAGCCCCTTCGACAATATCTGGATTCAGCCCGCCGCCGGCGATGCCGGCGGGGCGCTGGGCGCGGCGCTCTTTGTCTGGTACCAGTATCTCGGCAACGAGCGGAACGCCGATGGCACGAACGATTCCCAGCAGGGCTCGTACCTCGGTCCGCATTTCGACAACGCGCAGATACAGCAGTACCTCGACGGCAACGGGATCCCGTACGAGATCCTCGAGGACTCCGAGATCCCAGGCAGGATCGCCGGGCTTATCGCCGATGAAAAGGTCATCGGGTGGTTCCAGGGGCGGATGGAGTTCGGACCGCGGGCGCTCGGCGGCCGCTCGATCATCGGTGACGCCCGAAGCCCCGGGATGCAGGAAACGATGAACCTGAAGATCAAGTTCCGCGAGAGCTTCCGACCGTTCGCACCGTCCGTCCTCGCGGAGAAGGCATCCGATTATTTCGAATTCGACGGGGAAAGCCCCTACATGCTGCTCGTTGCCCGCGTGAAGCGCGAGATCTGCAACCCGGAGACCTGGGACCAGAAGACACTCTTCGGCATCGACAAGCTCCACATCGTGCGCTCATCGATACCCGCAGTGACGCACATCGACTACACTGCACGGCTCCAGACGGTAAACAGCAGGGATAACCCGCTCTACCACAGGATGATCGAGCGGTTCGACGAGAGTCACCAGTGTCCCGTGATCATCAACACGTCATTCAACGTCCGGGGCGAGCCGATCGTCTGCAAACCGGAGGACGCGTATCTCTGCTTCATGCGGACGAACATGGATTACCTCATCATGGGTAATTACCTGCTCGAGAAGAAGGATCAGAAACCCCTCGAAAGGGATATCGACTGGCTGAAGGAGTTCGAGCTCGACTAGGAAACCGATATGTTGACGGACATCAGGAACATCAAGAGCGGGAAACACGATCTGCGAAAATTCGGTATCACGGTCGGGATCGTCCTGTGCATCCTCGGCGGGCTGCTTCTCTGGCGAGGGCGGGAATACTGCCGATATCTCTTTTATGCCGGTGGTGCGTTTCTCGTGCTCGGAGCGGCGGCGCCTGCTGTCCTTTGGCCCATCCAGAAGGTCTGGATGACCGTGGCCGTCGTCCTCGGCTGGATCATGACAAGGGTGATCCTGAGTATCCTCTTCTACCTCGTTATCACACCGACCGGTCTTCTCTCGAGGATCTTCGGCAAACGATTCCTCGACCTGGACTTCGGCGGGAAACGGGACAGCTACTGGATCCCGAAGAAAAAGACACACCTCGACAAGAGTGATTACGAGCGGCAGTTCTGATAGTAAGTTATTAAATTTGTTGCTGAAATTCCCCAACGAAATGTGATATAATCAGGTACTTGACCGCCCGAACCTGACTGCCGATATTAGGGCTGGAGGTTGCAACTGATGAGCAAATTATCGATCATCGCCGAGTTCTGGCTCTTTCTCAAGGTGCGCAAGAGATGGTGGCTTGCGCCGATCGTCATATTCCTGCTTCTGCTCGGAGCGCTGATAATATTTACGGAGGGCTCCGCCCTGGCGCCGTTCATATACGCGCTGTTCTAGAGCATTCATCATTATCTTTGACGATACAGACCCCGGTCTGCGCTCCCTCGCGCGGGTCCGGATATGTTCTCCGCCGCTGCGTGGTTGAATGTGCCGTCTTGCCCTACCGGCGACCTTTGCGGCGTCTGACCTTCTCTTTGATTCGCTGGATGTGCCCTCGCCCGAGCGCCTTGACCTCGCAGCCCAGCTCGAAGTAACGGCTTATCGCATCGTCGGAAAGAATGCCGAAACAGTCGATCACAACAAGAGGCCCGCCCGCCTTCTTTACGATATGATCGGGCCGGAGATCAAGATACTGCTTGTGGGGAACGGCAAAGATAACCGCCTCGACCCCCTTGAGCGCCTTCGCAATATCCTTCTGTACGCTGATATTCACCAGGTCCTCCTGGTTACGGAAGAACCGTGCCCACGAGTATCCCGGCGCCGGATAAACGTCCTGCTTCTCCAACTCGTACCAGTGCTCGACGTAAGGATCGTGTACTCGTATCTCGGCGCCCATCTCGGTGAGCTTGCGCACAACCATCTCGCTCCCGCTGTACCGCGTATCGCCCACGTCCTGACGGTAACTCGCACCGCAGATCAGGACATCGGCGCCTGCTATATAGCGACCCATGTTACGCAGCGCGTCACGTGTCAGCTCTGCCACGTGGAGTGAGCGCATATCGTTGATGTCGATCGCTGTCGGGGTGATCTTGAACACATCGTCGCCGTCCTCGAATCCGAGGATGTGCCGGTACGCCCAGTACCCGAGCCCCCCGTCCTTCGGAAGACAGTACCCGCCGATGCCCGGGCCGGGAAATATCATGTTGCTGTGCGTGGGGCGCATCTTGATCGCATCGACCACCTTGATAAGATCGACGCCGTTCCGCTCGGCGAAGAGACTCCATTCGTTGAGAAACGCCAGAATCGTTGCGCGGTAGGAGTTTTCGACGATCTTCGTCGTCTCGGACTCTATAGGCCGGTCCATGACCGTGAGGGGGAAATCCTTCGTGTTCAGCACCTGGTGGAGAAACCGTTCGACGCGCCGGCGCGCCTCGGCGGTGCAGCCGGAGCAGACACGCCAGAAATCACGGATGCTCGATACGTACTCCCTGCCCGGCATGACCCGCTCGAAACTGTGAGAGAGCAGCGGTATCGCCCTTAGACCCCGCTCGTAGAACGCTTTTTTCAGGATCGGCCATGCGACGAACTCCGTCGTACCCGGGGCAACCGTCGTCTCGATCAGCACGAGACACTTCGGCGGTATCTTCTCGCCGATCGTGCGCATCGTGGCCTCGAGCGCGGCCATATCGGCCTCGCCGCTCCGCATGTAGCCGAGGTCGTGCTTCGTATAATCGCATTGAACGTCGACGACGACACAGTCGGCGAGCTTGA
The DNA here is from genome assembly GCA_030672805.1 of Candidatus Krumholzibacteriota bacterium. Classification (GTDB taxonomy): domain Bacteria; phylum Krumholzibacteriota; class Krumholzibacteriia; order Krumholzibacteriales; family Krumholzibacteriaceae; genus DAOVFR01. Next base: position 5,884 of record DAOVFR010000066.1, on the reverse strand, counting down.
GACAGTCGCTGTTGAACGTGGCGGTGAGCGTCTTTTTATCGAGCACGCAGCGGGCGATCATCTCGCCGACCTCGGGATCCTCCGCCTTGACCGGAGCTTCCCCGCGGTTCAGGAGCGGGATCTTCCAGTAGCTTCTAGTGCTCGGCCGCTGGCAGCCGATCACGAACTTATTCGGCCGTCCCTTGCGATCCTCCGCGTCCGCGATGATAGCCGCCATCACGGCACCGACAAAGCCGACTCCCATCACGACGACGATTTCCCTGCCGTCCTTGCGCGCCCTGTCGGAAAGACGTTTCAGGCGCCTGAATTCGGGCGCATACTCGTTCATCCGCGGAATGGGAAACCGCTCACCCGCCGGGCTCACCGAGTGCTCGACGGCAATCCCGCCTGTTTCCGGCGCCTGCTTCCTCTTCGCCATGGGAAAAACCTCCTGACCGGTCAATAATATACAAGAACCGTCCCACACCGTGCAGAACGGGTGTCATCGTACAATTCCCTGATGCCCGGGGATCATGGGATATGCGGACAAATCCCCCAACGACGCTCTGACGCCCGGGGCAGGATGATACGGAACATCAATCCACATACGGCATACTCGGATTCCCATCTTTCACAACCTCTCGGAGATGTGGTCCGGGTGCCGCCCGGAGCTACCATCTGTGGCGGTCGCCGCTCCTGACGAGGTTCAGAAATTCCATCCGGGTCTTGCTGTCGTCGCGGAAGGCGCCGAGCATCGAGCTCGTGATGATCAGTGCGTCACGCTTCCGAACACCGCGCATCGCCATGCAGAGATGGATCGCCTCGATCGTGACGGCGACGCCGTAGGGCTCGAGGTGATTCATCAACGCCTTCGCGATCTGGTTGGTCAGCCGTTCCTGCAACTGGAGGCGCCGCGAGAATACCTCCACGACGCGCGGGATCTTGGACAGGCCGATAATCCGGCCCTTCGGAATGTACGCAACATGGCACTTGCCGAAGAAGGGAAGCATGTGGTGTTCACAAAGGCTGTAGATGCTGATGTCCCGCGCGATCACCATCTCATCATACTCATCCTTGAATATCGAGCCCTCGAGGACCGCATCCGGGTCCTCACGATACCCGCTGGTGAGAAACATCATCGACTCGCTGACCCGCCTGGGCGTATCGAGGAGCCCCTCGCGGTCAGGGTCTTCACCGAGCTGAACGAGAACCTTACGAATCAGATCTTCCATCGGTATTTCCCTCCAGAAAAGAACAGCGCCGGACTTACCAAACAGGCGAAGAGCCGCCCTGCTTATCGAATAGTAACATGTTTGCGATTTATTTCAAAGGCGGAGCAAACGAAATCCGGGAGCAAACGGGATCGCCTCCGCACTCACCCGGCAGAGGGGCGGCGCGAGCAGGCCAGACACGGGCTTTGGCGGCTTGACCTTTTTGACCCGCAAATAGAACAAAAAAGGGAGAGCCGTCAGGGGCTCCCCCTCAAATTCCGTACAGCCGCGGATAACCGCTATACCGCGTGCTTTTTAGGGCTTTTGAGAGTCATCATGATGATCGCCGCGATGATGCATGCGACCGCTGCGATGATGAACGCGGCCTGGAAATTCATCCACGTGTCGCGGATGTACCCGGCGAGAATCGGCCCGATGATCCCGCCGACACCGTAGGCGGTGAACATCCAGCCGTAGTTCGGGCCGACGGACTTGGTGCCGAAGAAATCGGCGGTCGCTGTCGGGAACAGCGAGAAATTCCCGCCGAAGTTGAAGCCGATGATCGCCGCACCGAGATAGAACAGGCCCTTCGATCCACCCATGTAGAAAAAGGCAAGCATCATGATTCCCTGCAGCACCGTCATGGCGATGATGGCGGACTTGCGGCCGATCCTCTCCGAGATCGTTCCCCAGATGATGCGCCCGAGGCCGTTCGCGATCGAGAGGTATACCGCCATCGCGGTGCCCGCTATCGCGCTCGCCTCGATCTCGGAATAACCCGCCTTCTGCAGCGCATCGATGCCAAAGAGCTTGATGATACCGATCGTCATCAGTCCCGCCATCGCGCTGAATATGAACGTCGTCCAGAGGCCGTAGAACTGCGGCGTGCGCAGCATCTCGCCGGATTGAAACTCCACCGTTCCGGCTGCCGCTCCCTTACCGGACGGCGCCGGGGGCTCCCAGCCCTTCGGCTTCCAGCCCTCGGGCGGGTATTTCATAAAAATCGAGCCGACGATCACGGCCACCGCAAAGACGATGCCGTAAATCATGAACACACGGAGCACGCCATAGCTCTCGATCAAGTGTCCCCACGCCCCCGCAAGTTTCACCCAGATCATGGCCCCGAAGCCGAAACCGGCCACGGCGAGGCCCGTGATGAAACCCTTCTTGTCGGGGAACCAGCTCATCCCGACCGCGATCGGGCAAACGTACGCCAGACCGATGCCGGCGCCGCCGATCAGGCCGATCGCGATCACCTGCCCGACGAAGCTCGTACCGATGAAACTGCCGAGTATATAACCCAGGCCGAGGACGGCGCCACCGACGAACGAGACGAGCCGCGGCCCCGATTTCGCCTGCCAGCGGCCGGCGACGATCATGACGACGGCAAAGGAGGCAAGTCCGACGGAGAAGATAACCTGCGTCTGTGTGGATGTGAAGTTGAACTGCGTAACCGGATCGGGGATCGCGCCTTTGAGGTACGGTGTGAATACCGACCAGGCATATATCGCTCCGAGGCAGAGCTGGATAAGGAGTGCCCCGATCACGACGAACCAGCGGTTCATCACCTTCTGATCATTCATTCGCACCCTCCCGTTGAAAAGTACTAATTGCCATACCATCAGAAGGGCGCTTTGTCAATCTCATTTTAAAGATCGGCCGGCCTTTGTATTCTATTAAGATTGCCCGCTCTCGCAGGGTTCGGGTGTTTTTTTCGTCCTGCCTCTCTTTTTTACGCAGGGCACGAGAACACGGATGGGTTCATCGACCTCATTCTTGTGTGCGAACCGGCGGAGCCGCTCGTTGACCGAGCCCGTCACTTCCTGCCCCTTCGCAACGAGAAGCACTCCCCCGGTCGTCATGACGTCCTGATCAAGGATCATTCCGATGTTGAGGTCCCGCACCGGCACCGTTCTGGCCTTCGTCCGGGACGGAGTCAGCTCGAGATCGTCGAGGAGTCCTACGAGGGCGGGGTCGAATTCCTCGGGAATCACCCGGAGCTGCGCGAGAGCGACCTTATGAGAGGTCCCGTGAACAACGAACCGGTCGAACTCGGTCACGACCCTGAGGATCTGGGCGCCAAGCGTGATGATGTTCCTCTCTTCTGGTTTGCGGCCGTACCCGAGTTTCTGCCCCGGTTCGCGCTGCTTCTCGATGATGTGCGAAACGTTCTCCAGCCTTGGGATCTTGACGAGAAGCTCGCAGCCGGCCTTCGGATGAGAATTGTAGGCCTCCATCTCTTCTTCCGAAAGCTCCTGCCCGGCGTAGACCTTCTCGATGGTCTCGGGATGAAGCGTGATGCAGCCTATCTGCGACAACATAGCGGCGATCTCAATCTGCCAACCGTTCTTGATATCGAGCTTGTTCAGGATGTGTTTCGCGTACCGCTTCAGCCTGAATGCGCAGCTGAAGGCTATCGGGTTAACGAGGGAAAGAACCTCTGTCAGCACCCTGATGCTGCCGTTCAGGGTCTTTTCGAGCAGTTCTCTCTCGGCCGTTACAAGCTGGTACTGTTCGAGCGCTGTCATCAGGTTTTTCACGAGAAGATCGCGGTCGACCGGTTTGGTCAGGAAGCGGAAGATGTTCCCCTCGTTGACGGCCGACATCGCCGCATCAAGATCCGCATAGCCGGTGATCATGATCCTCACCGTGTCCGGGGATAACTCCCGTATCCTGGAGAGAAAATGGATTCCATCCATGCCGGGCATCCTGAGATCCGAGACAACCACCGCATACGGCCCCCGGGATTTGAACACCGTCAGGGCCTCCTCCGGACCGAGTGCCGTTTCGAGCTGGAATTCACGCTTCAATTGTCTCCTGTAGGCAAACAGGATATTCGGTTCGTCATCCACGAAAAGTATCTTTACGTTCATACTGAAACACTCTCCCTCTCGGTCTCCTTGCAGAGTGTCCTCCATCCGGACAGATTCGTACTCATCCCGATCGATCCGAGATATTCCTCATCGAGCTGCACTCTCCTGTTCGCGTCAAGGCGGTCCTCGTTCCCGAGGACCTCGGCGATATGCACTGCGGCGAGCGGCACCAACCCGTCGACACCGCTGTCCGACGGGTTATGGTGATAGGCAACCGCAATCATGACATCATCTGGAAAGCCCCACAACCCCAGCAGGCATGCACCGATCTCGGCGTGGGTCGCACCCAGGGTCTTCCGCTCGATGCCGAGAAACGACATCTCCTCATCCTCCATCATGGCGGGTATCCTCTCGTACAGGTCCGTGCATTCGGCGGCGAATAGCATCTTTCCCGCATCATGGAGCACACCGGCGATCCTGGCGTTGTCGACAACCTGCCGCTCCTCCGTCATCGCGGCGGCAATGCGCCCGGCTATCCTGCCCGTGTTCAGGCAATGTCCGGTTATCCCGTCAAGATCGAACTTTTTCATGAGGCCGTCGTCGAACGGGTGAAACACGTCCGGGATGGATACAACCTTGCCGATCGTTTCGATTCCCAGGAGCTCGACTGCCTGTTTGACCCCGCTGATATGCGAAAAAACCCCGAAGAACGCCGAGTTCACGAGCTGCAGCAATTTTACCGTCATCCCAATATCCCGCGAGACGATATCCACCGCGTGTGATGCACTCGGTTCCGGTTCAGAGAACAGGGCCGCCAGCTCGTCGAGGAGACCGGGCATGAGCGGGAACGAGACAGCTCCTGCAACCATCCGTTTCAACTCCGGTTTATGTATAATGTCAAGGCTGGTGCAGGCCCGTGAAAGCGTGTCTCTCAGGAGTTCGGAGTTGCACGGCTTGGCGAGGTACTGGTGTACCGGCACGACTGATTTCAGGATCGTCTCTTCGTTCGACTGTCCCGAAAGGATCAGCCGCACGATCTCCGGATACCGCTGCCTGACCTTAAGGAGCAGTTCCGCACCGTCCATACCGGGCATACGCATGTCGGAAACGACGGCGTCGAATGGCTCACAGGCAAGCAGTTCGAGTGCTTCGGCGCCGTTTTCCGCAAACGACATGGTCCACTCCTTGCGCATACCCCGGAGCATCCTCCGCAGGCCCTCGAGTATGTTGGGTTCGTCGTCTACGAACAGGATCTTTCGTTTCATTCCTCTGCCGGTTCCGTTTCGTTCTCCGGTTCGAAGGGCAGATGGATAATGAATGTCGTCCCGTGTCCTTCCTCGGTCTCGAAGAACAGTTCCCCACCGTGCTTATCCTCGATAACAGAACGCGCGATAGCCAGGCCCTGGCCTGTTCCCTTGCCGACTTCCTTTGTCGTGAAGAACGGATCTAAGACCCGGTCCCTGATGCCTTCCGGAATGCCCGTTCCGGTATCGCTGATTCTGATCTCCGCCCGGTCACCGTCCCGCCTCGTGCTGACAGTGATGGTCCCCTTCCCTCCGCTGCCGTCGCCCACGATGCCCGCGATCGCATGTGAAGCGTTCAGTACCAGGTTCAATATCACCTGGTTTATCTCACCCGAAATACACCGGACAGGCGGGAGCGAGCCGTCGAGATCGAGAACCATCTCCGAGACGTATTTCCACTCGTTCCGCGCGATGGTCACGGTGCTTTCGATGCCCTTGTTGATATTGACCGGGGCCTTGCTCTCAGTGCCTGGATGCGAGAACTCCTTCATCGATTTCACGATCCTGGCGACGCGTTCCACACCGTCGAGTGATTGCCGGATCGCTTTCGGCACCTCCTCGATCAGGTATTCCACAT
>DAOVFR010000233.1 GCA_030672805.1 Candidatus Krumholzibacteriota bacterium | reverse complement strand
GGGGATCTCGTCGATCCGGGTTTTCCTGAGAATCCGTCCCACTCTCGTGATCCTTGGATCGTTCTTTCGCGCCAATGCCGGACCGGACTGCTCCGCATTCCTCTTCATCGTGCGGAGCTTGTAGATCCTGAATGGCTTTCCCGCCTGGATGTTCTTTCTCCTGTCCGGCCTTCCACGCCGCTCGAACGAAATATTCCGGTACGCATCACGCCTTTCCCGCCTCCGCCTGTTGATCCCGATTCTTTCCTGATCGAACAGGACCGGTCCCCGAGACTCCAGCTTGATCAGTAGGGCAACGAGTATAATTACCGGAAAAAGGAACAGAAGTGCGAGACTCGCGAATACGATATCAAAGATCCGCTTGGCCCGGATTAAGCGACCCTGTTTCTCGTCGTGGGAGCGGTTCACGTAATTTCCAAGGTACGCGATTTCGTCGTGTACGGGCTCGATTGCCCGGTATGCCTTGCCGGATGCCCCGTTCCTGTCAAATGCCGTTCTATGGAAAATTCCTGAATTGTATCCGTTCAAATCGACTCTCCTGAATTCGCTACACTACTCACTATCCGCATGTAACCTTGTTTTTACATTATAGCAAGATTCATACCCGGTATTTACCCTATAAGCTTCCTGATAAATCACATTAAGCAATCCATTTAATCCCCGCCCATATAATAGAATAACGCGGCACGTAAGTAATGCCACAAAACAGCGTAATTTCCCGATTGGTACTCACCTCATAGGATATGAGGAAAAATACCCATACGACTCTTTATTCTTGGGGAATATTTCGCAGTTTAAGCCGCGTATCCTCAAACATCAGGGTGCAGTAGATACCTCGTTGCTGCGTGAATGCTTCCCACCCTTGTCGTATACCAGGACTCTATAATAGTAGGTATTAGTACCTATGTCAAGTCCTGAATCCTCATCGTCATGGTAGGTAAGATCCTGGTCAGTGATCGTGACCACGTGGAAAGAGGTCTCCGTCACGCCCGGCGACGTCGAGCGATAGATTCGATAGGATTCAAAATCCGTGTTGGAATTCCGGCTCCAAGTCAATGTCAACCTGTCAGTTCCCACCGCCGAAAGGGTATCGAGAACAACCGGGTCTGGGTACGTATCGTGTGTCCGCGCCTCGAGTTCATCACTCGGAGCGGATTGATCGAGATCGTTCACAACGGATAGGATATAGTAATACTTCTGCCCCTCGATCAGGTTACCGTCGGGGTAGCTGGTCTGAGCAATGCCTGTGAGCTCCCTGATCAGTTTTTCCGGAACTTCCTGCACACCAGTCACCGTGTCACGGTAGATACGGTAATAGCGGAAGTACTCCTCATCCGAGGCTTCCCATCTGATAGTGATGCTGCTTATCGTCGAATCCATCACACCGAGCAGCTGGACCGGTTCGGGAGTATCCGAGAATGATAGTGTGAAATCAGCCTCGAAGATCGGGGCGTTGTTTCCTGCACGGTCGGAGAAGAATCCCATAACGAGAAGGTCTACACCACGTACATCCCGCGGAAACGTAATATCGGCCTCATAGACCCCGTCACCCGCCGAAGCGTCGCCGCCGTTCCCGTTATCGTTCAGGCCGAACCCGCCCGAAAATCCCTCCACAAGAACCTCCGCATCTCCGCCCGTTTCGTCACCCTCGACATTCAGTGTGAAATGCACGTCAGCGCCGATGCTGTATTCCGTTTCGGACGGGGTGATGGCGAGACCAATGATCTTCGTGTAGGTATCCAGAACGATCTCGTCTTCGACCGCCGGCGATACGTACCCGCTCGCGTCCTGAAAAACGGCATACACTGTCCTGATACCGTCTCCCGCCTCCAGCTCCCAGTTTCTGAATGGCGTGTAAGATTCCCACGCCGCTCCGGAAAGGGCCGGATCATTCGATATCATCATGAATGCCGTGCCGGCCGGGGCCGTCAGGCTCAGCAAGACATCCCTCTCACCGGTGTACTCCGCCCCACCGGCTATCAGTACTGAATAGACGGAAGGCACGGCGCGAATCTCCCCGGAAAGCGAACCCTCCAACCCGTGCGATCCCAGGGATGATACGGAATAGCGATAGAGCTGGCCGTTCTGAACATTGTTGTCGACATGGAACGTATCGTCCGTCACGGCTGCCCCCCGCATGGAACCGACCTCGCCTATCGCCCGGTACACCCGGTAGCTGTCTGCCTCATCCTCCCCTGTCCAGCGGAGCGTTACCTTCCCGTCGCCCACCTCTGCCCTGAGACCGGCGGGCGCCGGAACGTCACCGGCGGGCAGATTCATGGACACTTCCTCGATATCGTCCAGGCAACCTCCGGCCGCCAGGATCACGGAAACAATTAACGCTAGAACTGACAGCCTCCTCATCGGGAGCACCTCCGTTATCAGAACTTCATTACAAGCGCGCCACCTCCGGCCGTCCACTCGAAGGAGAGCCTGGAACCGGTGACACCGTTAAGATCGGGAAAGAGCGTATCGAGCATGCTCCAGCTCCATATCCCGGCGGTAGCGATCAGCGCGATGTTTCTGTGACGTTTCTCCTCTTTTACATCATCCCAGAGACGTTCGGCCTCTCTCATATAACGTCTTCTATCCTCGATTGTCGCCGCCGCCTCGTACCTTTCCACCGCGATTCCATACATGCTTGCGGCCCTGTCATACCTGTTCTGCATGTCAAGCGTCATGAGTCCACCGGTGACACTGAAGACCGAGAACAGTACACTCCTCGTATTCTTGCCCTGGTAATACTGCCCCCGGCCCGGCCGGATAAACGAATGGACAAATGCCTTGAAACGGGATTCAGCGGCCGGGTGAACCGTGATCACGCTTCCGCCGGCCTCCACCGTGGAGCGAGGCGGACCCCCTGAGAGCCACGACTCGAGGACCTGGTGCGCATACATGGCTGCAGACATGTACATAAGCCTTTTCCTGTGCGCGTTCTGATCGTTGACCTCTATCACGGCCTCGTGCAGCGCCTCCCGGAAACTCTGCTTCCTCGAAAAGAGTTCTGACTCATTCATGGCCGCCGTCAGCCCCTCGACCCTGTTCTCGAGATGTTCGTATTCCCGGTGTTCCCGGTACAGCATGTACGCCGTACCGGCAAGAAGCAGGCCGTCGATCCACCCCTTGGATCGATTCCCCTCGAACACGTTACCCCAGCCGGGAATCAGCATGTTCCTGATTCCGGCTCCCAGCCGTACGCCGGCAACCGACGGAACGCCGTCCATACCGATTTTAAGGGTTGCCGTCCTTCTCTCGAAACCTGGGCCCTGGACCGTCATGCGTAACCTGTCACCCGGGACCAGGTCGCAGATCGTGAAAGGCAGTGCGCCACTCAGAATAAAATCCCGTTTAAGCTCGATATGTACCGTTTGCGGGCCGCCGGCGAAATGTATGCAGAGCGAGTCCTTCACCGCCGCAGGTGCACTCACTGCGGCACACTCGGCGTCGATAACCATAACGAGGAATGCAACGGCTGTAAACGCGTCCCGGGCATAGTGGGAGACCATTCTTCGACTCCCGTTTCCACGAACCTGTTCCGCCGAACCGTTACGGATGTTCACCCCGACTCCTTCTCGCTGTACCCGTAGTACCGGTAATCGTAATAATACGGGAGGACCTCGGACAGATTGTTCACAACCACACCGATCAGGTTGGCGCTCGCATCGAGCAGTATTCTCTTGGCCCTGAGGGCAACGTTTCTCGGTGTCATACCGGCAAGCAGCACGAGAATGACACCATCCATCTCACTCGAGAGAAGCATCGGATCGCTGACGGGAATTACCGGCGCGCTGTCGACGATCACGATGTCATGGTAGAACTTGATTTTTTCGAAGATCTCGGAAAGGATGTCCCCCTCGAACAGGTGAGCCGGCGATCTTATCTTACGCCCTGCCGGGATAACCTTCAGGTTCCCGATCTGCGTGTCATGCACCGCCTCGAGAGGGTCAACGTCGCCTTCGAGACATT
>DAOVFR010000219.1 GCA_030672805.1 Candidatus Krumholzibacteriota bacterium | reverse complement strand
CCGGGGGACGCTTTCGGAGGTCGTAGAGCGCAGCCTCAGGAGGGCCGCCCTGTGGGACGAGGTGAAGGACAGGCTCGGCGACAATGCACTCGGCCTCTCGGGAGGTCAGCAGCAGCGGCTCTGCATCGCCCGCGCGATAGCCGTCGAACCCCGTGTGCTGCTGATGGATGAGCCGGCCTCTGCGCTCGATCCACGGTCGACGGCAAGGATCGAGGACCTGATCGGCGAGCTGAGGGGCGAATACACGATAGTGATCGTAACGCACAACATGCAGCAGGCGGCGAGGGTATCCGATATGACGGCGTTCTTCTATGAGGGCGCCCTGATCGAGTTCGGCGTTACGGACCGGTTGTTTACCAACCCGGGGGAGAGGCGGACAGAGGATTACATAACGGGCAGATTCGGATAAGAGAAGGAAGGTGTTACGTGTCGAGGCACTTGCAGAGAGAAATCGATGGATTGAAGAAACGTATTCTTGCCCTCGGTGCAATTGTCGAGGAGAACGTGTACAAGGCGGTAAGGTCCCTCCAGGAGCGGGATAGCGCACTCGCCGAAGAGGTGATCGGGTCCGACGTCGAGGTCGACCAGGCGGAAGTGGACCTCGAGGAGGAATGCCTGAAAGTTCTCGCCCTCCACCAGCCGGTAGCGATCGACCTCAGGTATATTGTTTCGATCCTGAAGATAAACAGCGATCTCGAGCGCGTGGGCGACCTGGCGGTGAACATTGCCGAGCGGGCGAGGTTCCTGGCGACGAGGGAGAGGACCGATATCCCGCTCGATTTCCAGGTGATGGTGGAAAAGGTCCGGCGGATGCTGGGCGAGAGCCTCGATGCATTGATAAACAAGGACGCCGATCTCGCGTCCCGGATCCTCACTGCCGACGACGAGGTCGACGCGATAAACAGGGAGATGTACGTGCAGGTACAGGATGCCATCCGAAGCAAGCCCGGGCAGATGGAGAGTCTCATCCACCTGCTCTCGTGCTCCAGGCACCTCGAGAGGATTGCAGACCTGGCGACGAACATCGCTGAAGACGTTATCTACATGATCGACGGGACGATCATAAGGCACGGCGCCGAGGACTACAGGTCGGACTCCCCGGACGCCGGTAACGCCTAGGACAGGTGTATCCTGTCCTGTCACTCCAGGATGAAGATGATCCGCATCGTTACGCGGAACTCGACGATCTCGTCGTTTTCCACGTGAGCGGTCTGTTTGACGACCTCGAATCCCGTAATATTACGGAGTGTCGACTTCGCGCGGGCGAACCCTTCCATTGCGGCCTCGGTCCATCCCTTCTTCGAGGACGCGACGACTTCGGATACGCGTGCTACCGCCATTACATTCCTCCTTCCAGAGAGAAAATATTTCCGGCCTCATGCATTGAACCGGTTGTTGTCCATCCCGCGGACGGGGATATGACGGAATCAGAATACAACAAGAAGGGAGAAACCTGCAAGGGCTTCTCCCAACCTGAGCGCTCCGCTTCGCTGTCTCAACAGAAACGCTTTTCTTCGCTCGCACCCTGTATCGGTGCACCGGGGGCCGTTTTCAGGGGGCCCGGACGCCGTTGTGTCACCGCAGCAGAAGGGCTTTTCTGCTCGACCGGAAATTACCCGACGTGAGCCCGATGAAGTAGACACCGGACGAGACGGCGCGTCCCGCGTCATCCCTTCCGTTCCAGATCTTCTCGTACCGCCCGGCGGGCATCGGCCCGTCGATAATGGTTGCGACGAGCCTGCCGGCCACGTCATGGATCGTAAGCCTTGTCGAGGCGGGCTCGGCGAGGGTGAACGCGATCGTCGTCACCGGATTGAACGGGTTCGGATAGTTCTGATCCAGCGCCGCGGCAAGCGGCGTTTCCGTGCCGGTCTGAATGGCCGAGCCGAAGATGATATCGAACGGGGGCAGCCCCGTACTGATCGGCCCGGATGTGATCTCGGAATTATCGATTGGGTCGTAGATGCGGATGCCGGGGTTCGTCTCGGTCTGGTCGGAGCAGAACAGCTCTCCGTCCGGGGACAGCTCGATGTCGTTCAGCACGTAATCGCCGGGCGAGTATATAACGCTGTCCAGAACGCCCGTGGCCGGATTGAAGCATATGAGATCGGTGGTGAAGCTTGCGTTTGTCAGGATGGCGTAGCCCCTGAGGGACCAGTACACCTCGACGTCGTTGATCTCGCCGCCCGCTGCCTCCTCCGTTATCATCATGCCGGCCGTCTCCAGCGCGATCGGGTCGATGATCTCGACACCCGCGTCGGCGACGCCCCACATGCCGACGCAGGACAGGTACAGCATGCCGGTGAACGGGTTGACCTGGATGTCCGAGAACGGGTTCGTGCCGCTGAGCCTGATCGCCTGGATGCCGGGCGTGCCGGGGTCGACGTCGAGCAGCGTGTCCGCCGTCACGTCGACGACGGCGAGGTAGCTGTCGCCGACCGGAAGCCACCAGTTGTCGCGGTCGAGCCGCTGTATCGAGATGAAAAGCCTGTCCCCTTTAATGATCACACGGCTCATCTCGCAGAGCCCGTCGCTGTCCGCGAACTGGGACAGATCGATCGAGCCCAGGTAGCCGCCCGTCGACGGGTTCACGATCCACAGGTCGTTGGTCTCGTACCGGGTAACATAGGCCTTCGTCTCGCTTGCGAAGGCGATATCCTGCGGGTTGGAGCCGTTGCCGACGGAGAACTGCCGCACGGTCGAGAAGCCGTTCGACGGATCGAGCACCTGGATATTGTCGCCCTCCAGCCTGTTCACGACATAGACGAGGCCGCTGTAGTAACGGGCGACGGCGTCGCTGTGGACCGAGGCGACATCTGTGTCGGTCGTGTATGAGCCGTCGAGCCATATCACGGATGCCGAACCGGTTTCATAATCGGTCGTTGTCATGAAGGCGAAGACGCCGGACGCGGCGCCCGCCCCCTGCCATGCCCCCGTGAAGAGCATCAGCACCGCTGCGGTCAGAAGCATGCTGGTTATCTTTCTTGAATATGTCATCGTCTGATCCTTTCCGGCTCTACATTCGCCCGGTGCGGACCGGATTCTGCGCTAGAGCCTCAAACCTACCGTTGCGTAAAGGCTTCTCCCCGGCAGGGGGAAGCCGCTGACATCGTTGATCCGGTTGTCCCCGAGGTTTTGTCCCTCGACAGTGAGGAACAGCCCGTATGCGAGGAACCTGTATGTTATCGACAGGTTATGTATGTTTCTCGAAGGCACCTCCTTTCTGTTGGACCGGTCGAGGAAATTCGAGCCGATGTGGTGGACCTCGTATGCGATGCTTCCCCTTTTACCGAGCAGCTCCACCTGGAAGGCCCCTTCATGCACGGGGCGCCCGGCGAGCCTGTTCCCGTTGTAGTAAGGGACGTCGCTCGTGTCTTTTCCGTCGAGGAACGTGTAGTTGCCCGAGAGGGCGATCGTTCTGAACAGGGTGCCGGCGAAGGAGACCTCGACACCCCTGATGTCGGCCGAGCCGATATTCTTCGGCTTGACCGTGTACTGCGAGTTCTGGAAGAAGAGGACGAGGTTCTCGACATCGTTGTCGAGGCAGACCACCTCGAGGAAGGGACGGTGGACGAACCACAGACGTTTCGCCGATACGATCACCCCGATGTCGCGGTTCAGTCCCTTTTCGGGCTCGAGATCGAGGTCGCCCGTGACGCTGCCGAGGTTGCCGAAGAGCTCGAGAAATGTCGGAAGGCGGTAGTACCGGCCCCAGTTGCCCTTTATCGTCAGGAAGGGTGCCGGGTGGGCCCTGAACCCGAAATTCGGCGTCCGTTCCTCGCGCGTGACCTCTCCCCGCGGTGTCGGGGGGAGCCACGGGAAGAACGGCTCGTCGTAGAACTCGTTGACGTGCCACTTGTACCTCGAGCCGGCCGTGAGGATCAGACGGTCGTCCAGGAGCGACAGGTTCCCCGAGGCCGAGACCGTGTTCGCCCGCCTGATCCGGTCCGGGCCGATCAGTGTCTGCGGGAGGTGAGAGACGGGATGGAACCGTTCCTTCTTCCCTTCGTAAAAGAGCTCGAGCGAGATGGGGAGCTTCGGCGGGAAGCATTTCATCCGTACCGTGCCGCCGTGGGCGAGGATCCTGTTGTCCGTTTCCTGTCTCGAGAGATTGATGTCGCCCCCGGGGTCGGAGAACCGTTCCGCCGTCCAGATGTAGAACGCCGTTGCGTGCGCGTGGAACCTGTTCGAGAGAACCGGTTTCGATGCAACCTTCAGGTAGGTGATGTGCCGTTTCCGCTCGAGCCGGGCCCGCGTC
>DAOVFR010000265.1 GCA_030672805.1 Candidatus Krumholzibacteriota bacterium | reverse complement strand
CTTCACATCGAGAAACCTCGCCGAACCACTCGTACCACTGTAAGTCACATTTCCCACGCCGTCGACGATCACGTCTCCGGATGCCGTGATTAAATTGAGATTCCCGCCCAGTTCCATCAGGTCGACATCCCCCGACGAGGTCCTTACATCGGCGTCGCCGGCGATCCTCCGCGCCGTGATGTCCCCGCTCGCACTGTACAGGCTGGCCTTCCCCTCCACGTTCACGACGTCGATGTCGCCGCTCGCGACACTGATCTTGAGCGTGTTTCCGACATGGGAAGCCTCGATGTCTCCACTGGCCGCGTTCATATCGACCGGTCCTGTCATCCGAGAGGCCGAGATGTCACCGCTGGCTGTATTGACCGACAGCTCAAGCCCCTGCGGAACCTGCAATTTCATGTCCATTCTCATCATCGGACCCCGCCCCAGAATATACGAGAAGATGTTCTTCCCGGATCTCGATGATTTTGGGTATTCCGTCTTTATCCTGATCTCGCCGCCGTCGCGAACCACGACGATTTTCATCTCCGAGATGAACCGCCTGGCTTCCTCCTTCGATTCGGCCTTGACACATTTGACCACTTCGAGAAAGATCTCCTTCCGCCCCTCTTCGCCCGTCACTACAATATTTCCTTTCGTCCCGAGAATGACGAGACTTGTCTCACCTTTAATCTCGATCGTCGAGCGGGAAGTTTCCTCGTGCTTGCTGGCAGCAGCCACACTCCCCGCATAGCCACAGCACGCGACCACGGCGGCAAGCAGCAGGACCGCCGCAACACCCCGATACTGAACAGGTCCCCGGTTCCTCATCATGCTCGGTCACCTCCCGGCTAGATCGCCCCGTCGATCAGCCCCTTTCCGACAAAATATTCCCGTATCAGATTCCTCGCCCTGTGTATGCGTGCCTTCACGGTTCCGAGGGGAATCCCGAGGTTGTCCGATATCTCCTCGTATGTAAGCTGCTCCTGATGCCGGAGAATCACGATGATCCTGTAGTGCTCCGGCAGCAGCTGAATCGACTCCTCGAGCGCCGTCATCATCTCCTTTGTCTCCATATCTCTGTCCGGCTTGACAACACCGGACGGCACCTGACGGGACATCTCACCCTCATTTCCCATGACGGGCTGATCGAGTGAATAGATCCCGTCCTTTCTTCTACGTATAAAATCGATGCAAAGATTCGACGTAATTCTGAAAAGCCAGCTTGAAAAGGGGTACACGGGATTGTACCGGTCGAGAACCGAGAAAGTCCTGATAAAAGCTTCCTGCGCAAGGTCTTCCGCATCGGTAGGATTCCTGACCATCCGAAGACATATCGAGTAGACTGTTTTCCTGTATTTATTAAGGAGCTCTTCAAAGGACTTTTCATCTCCTCCCAGGCAGCGGCCTACAAGATTTGCATCCTCGCTTTTCAACGATCACACCTTACCATACGAATCGGGTATAAATATGTTTCCCCGGTATAAAAAACTTTAACTCCCCTCGCCAGGCGCACGTACCGGCCCCTACAAACCATAACAAGTTATAACTTCCGTGAGAAAGTGTATTTTCCTTGACACCACTTTACGATGACCGTAAACTCGCTCGACGAATGCCAATTACCCGTTGTGATAGCATAAGTTACGCTGAGGAGGGTAGCCCATGACGGTTATCGAGAGTATTATTGCCCGGGAGGTTCTCGATTCCCGGGGAAACCCGACCGTGGAGGTCGAAACTCTTCTCGAGTGCGGGGCCGTCGGCCGCGTGATCGTGCCGTCAGGAGCATCGACCGGCGAGCACGAAGCGGTCGAGCTGAGAGACGGTGACCCGAAACGTTTCAACGGCAAGGGAGTTCTGCGGGCGGTACAGAACGTCAACGAGTCACTGATGCCGGAGATCGTCGAACTCGATGCCCTTGACCAGATTTACATAGACAGGCTTCTCTGCGAGATCGACGGGACGGCCAACAAGGGCAACATGGGGGCCAACGCGATCCTCGGGATTTCTCTATCCGTGGCCTGGGCCGCGGCTGAAGCCCTCGGCATACCTCTATACCAGTACATCGGCGGTGTGGGCGCCAGGGTTCTTCCGGTGCCGATGATGAACGTCCTGAACGGCGGGAAGCATGCCGACAACAACGTCGACATCCAGGAATTCATGATTGTGCCGTTCGGCCTGGAAAGCATCCGTGAAGCGGTACGGTGCGGCGCCGAGATATTTCACGCACTCAAATCGATTCTGCACGAAAAGGGATACGCTACGTCGGTAGGGGACGAGGGGGGATTTGCCCCGAACCTCGGGTCGAACCGCGAGGCACTCGAGATCCTCGTTTCGGCCATCGAGAAGGCCGGGTACAAGCCGGGAGAGCAGGTGGCCCTCGCGATTGACGTCGCCGCGAGCGAACTGTTGAAAGATGATGGTTACCATCTGGAAGCGGAGAAGCGCGTGCTGTCGGCCGATGAAATGGTCGAATTCTATGCAGGTCTCGTCGGTGAGTTCCCGATAATATCCATCGAGGATGGGCTGGGCGAGAATGACTGGGACGGCTGGAAAATCATGACAGACCGGCTTGGCGCAACGGTGCAGGTGGTCGGAGATGATATCTTTGTCACCAATACAAAGAAGCTGGAACGGGGGATCGCGTCCGGTGTGGCAAACTCGATACTCATCAAACCGAACCAGATCGGCACACTGACCGAGACGCTCGATTCCATCGAGATGGCCAAGAAGGCCGGATACACATCGGTGATTTCACATCGTTCCGGCGAGAGCGAGGATGTTACGATCGCCCACGTGGCGGTTGCGACGAACACCGGTCAGATCAAAACCGGATCGCTGTCAAGAACCGACCGGATCGCCAAGTACAACGAGCTCATCAGGATAGAAGAAGAGCTCGGCGAAGTCTCGATCTACCCGGGAAGGGCCGCCCTGAACGCCGCCCGGTGAATGAAATCACCTGAACGTTCCGGCCCGGACCGGTATCGCCGGCACCGGAACACGCGGAGGAAACGATGAAAAGCATGTGGGGCCAGGGGAACAGGTATCTTAGGGTCCGGCGCAAGCCGATCGATATCAGCCCCAAGGTTGCCCGCCTCCTTCTCGTTTCGATCATGATCCTTATAGGAGTGATCTTCATTGCCGGAGATGTCGGCCTGTGGAATCTATGGTCGGTTCAAAAACAGCTCAATAATCTCGATAGCAAGATCAACGGGCTCGATCGAGAAAATACCAGGCTGCGGGCCGAGATCTCCCTTCTCGAAACCGATCCGTTCACGATCGAGAAGGTGGCCCGCGAACGGTACGGGTACCTGAGACCGGGTGACAG